>JAGPLX010000083.1:3829-7541 GCA_018053185.1 Syntrophobacteraceae bacterium | reverse complement strand
GCGGGGGTTTGCTCGGTGAGAGTGTCGACAAGGGCAATGGACCCTATACGGGGGACGTCCAGAGAGGCAATTTTTGGGAAGGCTTCGCCTCACCGTTCAACCTCTGGACCATCACCGTGGGTGGTTCATACCAGCTTTTGCCCAAGACCAAGCTGAGCGCCTCCTACTGGTATTTCGGTACCTCCGAGGATGTTCCCGTGGCGCTGAAAGGGCTTACGGTTGCAGGGAACGGCGACATTATCGCCAGGTATGAAATGGACAACGAGGTCGGCCACGAGTTCGACGTCTACCTGGAGCATGAAATCGTGGACGGTCTCAAACTGACCCTGGTGGGTGCTTACCTGATTGCAGGAGACGCTTTCTGCCCGGTTAACCGATACACGGGTTCCAATGTCAATCCCAACCAGATTTACAAGAAACATGCTGAAGACGCGTACGAAGCCGGCGCCGTGCTGCAGTGGAATTTCTAGTCCACGAGCCGGATGATCGGTGCGCATGAAAAAAACCCGGGCGGGTATTTCCGCCCGGGCTTTTTTTTCAGATATACTGATCTCCCAGCTCCGTGATGAGCTTTTCCAGGTCACCGCCGGTTTCGGCTCGCAACTCCTGCGCCGCGAGTTGCAACTGCCGTCGCATTCCCGGGTCGTTCAATTCATCCACGGATCGCAAAGCGGCTCCCCGGCGCCCCAGCCGAAACAGCAGCCTCTCCTCGGAGGGCAACGCCAGGTAACGGTCGATCACCTCGATCATCGCATCCCGATCCTCCGGCAGCCTGCCGGCTACTTCCTCGAGCAGGTTCATGATGTGATCGGAGGTCAGGGTGCTGTGAATCCCATCGAGGGATTCGAGGAACCGCCGGATCTCGAGGACGGTGTCGTCGTCTCCGAGGGGAAGGAATTTCCCAGCCTTCATTTCCTGGTACAAGGGCGCCCCGGGAGGAATGCGCAGGCTTCTCAGGCGGATGAAATGAGGGTCGATGGAGTTCAGGACCCGTGCGGTCTCCACGGCGTGCTCCCTGCTGAGCCTCTGCCCGCCGAGTCCGGGCATGACATACTCCGAGAGGGTCATCCCGGCCTCGATCACTTTCCGTCCGGCGGCAATGTGCTGCTCGGCGGTGCATCCCTTCTTTACGGCCTGGAGCACAAGGTCGGAGCCGCTCTCGAGCCCAACGTGGATCCGGTCCAGGCCCGCCTCCCGCATTTCGCGAAGCTCGCTGAGGCTTTTGCGTACCAGGGTGCTGCTTCGGGCATAGGAGGTGATCCGCCGAATTCCCGGCACTCTTTCCTTCAGGTACCGCAGGGCCTCCACCAAAAGGTCCGTGGGAAGCACCAGGCTGTTGGCGTCCTGGAGAAAGACGGTGCCGTTTCCGGTCACATGCCATAAGGCCACGTGATGATAGCAGGGATTCCGTGCGTGGCGGTAGAGACACTCACTTAGGACCTGGCGGGTGAGCCGGCCGCCCGAGCCCGTGGAAATGCCGCTCCGGTAGAGGTCCTCGATAATGTTCGCTACCGCGTCGATATCCATGCGAATTTCCTCGAGACTCCTTCGGCTGAATTCCGCTCTTTTGTAGACCGGGCAAAAAGTGCACTTGTTCCACGGGCAGTTGCGGGTAAAGCGCAGAAGGAGGCTCCCGGCCTCACTGGGAGGTCGCATGGGCCCTAGCTCGAAGGTGAATGATCGAGTCATGAGAATGCCTCCGTGCCTGCGGCGATCCTTCCCGGGTTATCGAGCATGATCCGGGTGAAGATACCAACAATGGCCTGGGGTGGCGTGAAGGGTGAAGATTTTGCCATAGTGTTTTTCCGCCTCCAAGCTTGCTGAAGAGACTGCCCAAGTGTCTTGGCCTTGTCAGGGAGGAGGAGAGAGAACGTTTCCTTCCCGACCGAGAAATTGTATCTCAAAACGATGAAACTGGAAGGTGGTACAAGTCGGGAAGTCATGGCATTGTAGGGATGAGGTTCGGGCGAATCTTCGAGAATGAGCGAAAAAGTTTCTGAGACCGGCCCAGTGTTATTAAGGAGGACACACGATGGATCCCCTGTTTCTCTCGAGGCTGCAGTTTGCGGCGACTGCCATGTTTCATTTCCTTTTCGTGCCGCTCACCCTCGGGCTTTCCGTCCTGGTTGCGATCATGGAAACCCGCTATGCGCGGACGGGCGAAGAGCTGTATCTCAAAATGACGAAGTTCTGGGGAAAGCTCTTTCTCATCAATTTTGCCCTGGGAATCGTCACCGGCATTACCCTCGAGTTTCAGTTCGGCACCAACTGGTCCCGGTATTCGGCCTTCATGGGGGATATATTCGGGTCCCTGCTTGCCATCGAGGCCACGGCGGCCTTCTTTCTCGAGTCCACCCTGATCGGAGTGTGGATCTTCGGATGGAAGAAGCTCTCCCCCAAGGCCCACGCGACGGTGATGTGGCTCATTGCCGGCGCATCAACCCTTTCCGCCGTCTGGATTCTCATCGCCAACTCCTGGATGCAACACCCCGTGGGCTATGTTTTGCGAAACGGGAGGGCCGAGTTGGAGAGCTTCAGCACCGTGGTGTTCCAGGAGTGGGCGGTCCTCGAGTTCTTCCACACCGTGGCGGGTGCCTTCATCCTGGGCGCATTTTTCGTCATGGGAATCAGTGCCTATCACCTGCTGCGAAAACAGCACGTGGATTTCTTCACCCGCTCTCTTCGTATCGGGCTCGTCTTCGGTTTGATCTTCTCCATCTTCGAGGTGATCGAGGGACACAGCCACGGGGCGGACTTGTCCGAAAAGCAGCCCACCAAGCTTGCGGCCATGGAGTCCCACTGGGAGACGTCCAAGCGCGCGCCCATCTATCTTTTCGCCCTGCCCGATGAGAAGAACGAGCGGAATGCCGTGGCCTTCCTTCCGATCCCGGGGGCCCTGAGCATGCTGGCCGAGCATTCGCCCGATGCCGAAGTCAAGGGTCTCAAGGCCTTCCCTCCCGCGGAAAGGCCTCCCGTTCTCATCTCCTTCGTGGCGTTCCGGGTCATGGTCGCCCTGGGGGTCTATTTCGTCCTCGTCACTCTTTACGCCTGGTATCGGCGCAACCGCCTGCTCGACAGTCCGGGTCTTCTCAGGCTCCTGGTTCTCTCCGTTCCCCTTCCTTACATCGCCAACCAGGCAGGATGGGTGTTGGCGGAGGTGGGGCGCCAACCCTGGATCGTCTACGGCTTGATGAAGACATCGGACGCCGTTTCTCCCATTACCGGCTCCCAGGTTTTTGTGAGCCTGGCGGCCTTTCTTCTGGTCTATGGAATCCTGGGGATTGTCGGCTTCTTTCTCATGGGGAAAGAGGCCAGGCGGGGACCCGTGGAAGCCCGACGGGCATAGGGAGGGGAGGCTTCGTCCTTCCCCCGGGTAATTCCTTCGTGCGCCGACGGGCGCGGCAGGAAAGGGGGTCGTCATGTTCATGCAGGATGTGTGGTTTTTTCTGTGGGGACTTTTGTGGGCCATGTACTTCATTACCGACGGCTTCGACCTGGGAATCGGGTCGCTTTTACCCTTTCTGGGGAAGAAGGAAGAGGATCGAAAGGTCATGATCCATGCCATGGGTCCCCTCTGGAACGGGAACGAGGTGTGGCTCATCACGGCGGGAGGAGTCACCTTTGCCGCATTTCCCAGGGTCTATGCCGTCATGTTCTCGTCCCTGTACTCGGCCCTGATGCTCATTCTTTTCGCCTTGATCGTTCGAGGAGT
>JAGPLX010000083.1:0-3729 GCA_018053185.1 Syntrophobacteraceae bacterium | reverse complement strand
TATCCCGTCATGTTTCCGTCGAGCATGAATGCAGCCTACAGCCTGACGGCCCACAACGCATCCTCGAGCCCCCTCACCCTGACCATCATGCTCATCGTGGCCCTGGTCTTTGTTCCCATCGTCCTGGCTTATCAGGGTTGGGCCTATCACCTTTTTTGGGGAAAGGTCACGCCTGAAGACCCGGCATATGAGCAGGAGCATTGATGGTGGGAAATAACGGGCCGGAATCGCTCGGTTTATGTATTCCACGAGCGGCCGGCGTACCAGCTTTGGGGACACGGGGGTGAAAAGAGAAAACCTCGGCGGGAAAACCGGACGGGGTGCGACACGGATCGGCTACCCCCGGCGGGAAATTCATGATAACCTCTTGCCCGTGCTCGAGTCGGAGGGGATATCCTGCCGGGTGGCTTCGGCGGATTGAACGAGGACGAGCTTCGAGCTGCGGCTTCGGCCGCCGTCCTGGTTGCCCGGTGCCGGGGATCGCCGGCTTACCGCAATACCCATATTTTGGAGAACAAACCCATGGAAGAAAAGTTCACCGCCATATACGTCATGGCGCGGGAAGAGGAACTCGAGCCGGAGCATCGAGGCTCCTACGAGGTGCTTTTGAAAAGGCAGGAGCAGGAGGTCCGAGACTTCCTTCGGGAGAAATTGGGAGGGGACCCGCCTGAAGGAGTCGAGGTCTATACTCGAAGGGCCCAGCTCCTGATGGATATCGAACGCCGTCGGGTTCGGCGCCTGGCTGTGCAGAGCCTGGACAGGCTCGGGAGCACCAGGGAAGAGATCGAGGCGTTTCTCTTCGAGCTCGAAATGGGAGGGGTGGAGCTCTTGAGCGTCCGGGACTCGAGGGCGTAAAGGAACCGGAAAGCCGGGATCCACGGTCTCAGGGAGCCTGTCGGGTTCGGGAGGCCCGGGCCCGTTCGAGAACCCCTGCCGGGGATCCTATTTGACGCCGACTTATCTGAACGTTCACGGACCCTTCATGGAAGAGTTCCCAAAGGACCTGTCGCCCAGAGGTTTTCAACCCGGCCCCGAGCGGGACGTGCCCGATGCCGGGGAACGAAGGAAAGTCCTGGATCCGGGCGGCTCGTTTCATCTCGAAGCCCCGGCCGGATCAGGGAAAACCACACTTCTCACCGCCCGCTTCCTGGGCCTTCTCGCCATTGTCGCACATCCTCGGGAGATTCTCGCCCTCACTTTCACCAACAAGGCGGCGGCGGAGATGCGCGAGCGGGTGAGCCGGGTGCTCTTTTGCGCAAAGGAGGGGAAGGAGGCCGAAAACCCCTTTGAAGAGGAGCTCCTGGATTCGGCCCGCAGGGCACTGAAACGCCATGCCGGTTACGAAGACCTGCTGTTCCGGGGCCAGTTCCTCCAGATCCAGACCTTTCATTCCTTCTGCTACCACCTGGTGACCCAGGCGCCCCTGGAAGCCGGGATCTGTCCGGGATCCGTTCTCCTGGACGAGGAGGAGCAAATATTCCTCCTTCGCGAAGTCATCGACGAAGTCCTGGTGCGCCTCCTCCATTTGCCTCCGGGCGATCCTTTGCGGGAGGCCCTCGAAGACCGCCTTCTTTATTGGAACAACTCCTGGCCCGCCCTGGTCCGGGAGTTGGAAGAGCTCATGCAACGCCGCGAGTCCCTGGGGGAGCTCCTCGGGTTCCTGGACCGGGACAAGGCCGCCGATTACGTTCACCAATGGATCGGCCGGCTGGTCGAAAGGGAACTGGCCGTCCTGAGAAACGGGTTCAGCCGCTCGTCTCTCGGGCGCTCATGGGTGGATTTTGTGAATCACCTGGCGTCCAGGGGGGCTCAAGCCGCCGACTTGCTGCCGGCCCGACTGCCCGAAGCCCGCTGGCGGGACCTCGAGTCCTGGCAGAACATCGCCGGTGCGATCCTCACCCAGGGCGGCGGCGTGCGAAAGTCCGTGGGGCCGGCTTCGGGGTTTTACTCCGGCTTTGGAAAGACCTCCTGGTTTGAAGCCATGCATTCGCTGGATGCCGCCACCGTCGCCAAGCTCTCCGAAGTCCGGGAGCTGCCCCGGATGGAATCCGTTCGCCTGGACCTGGACCCTTTGTGGGACCTTCTCCTTCTCGTGAGCGAGGTGGTGAAGGAATATGAAGACCGATGCCGGCATCAAAGAGTCCTGGATTTTTCGACCCTGGAAACGGCGGCTCTGCGCCTTTTTCAACAGGTCCACCCCTCGGACCTCGAACTGTACCTGGATCAACGAATCCGGCATGTGCTCGTGGACGAGTTCCAGGATACCAGCAGGCCGCAATGGGAGCTGCTCCAGGGGCTTTGTGCCGAGTGGGATTCCGACGGCGGCAGAACCCTCTTTCTGGTGGGAGATCCCAAGCAGTCCATCTACGGATTTCGCAAGGCCGAAGTCCGGCTGTTCTCCGAGGCCAGGGCCGGGTTGCCCCTTGCCGGAACGGATCGCAGGCTTCCGGTGAAACCTGTTGTGCTGTGCACCAATTTTCGCTCGCACCCCTCCCTCATCCAGTGGTGCAACCGCCTGTTTTCCGAAACCGTCATGGGCGGCTCCGACGGGGTCATCGAGGGAGTCGAGTTCACGCCGTCGGCCCCGGCGCCCGAGGTGCGGTGCGCCCTGTCCTTTCACAACCGCCTGGCCGTGTTTCTCCCCCGTCCCGACGCCGGTTCCGCCCGGCAACGGGAAGCGCAATGGCTGGCGGACCAGGTTTCCCTGGATCTCTCCGAGGGGAATTCCCCTCCTGAAATCGGCATCCTGCTCTTCACCCGGACCCACCTTCCCGTTTACCTCGAAGCCCTGCAACGCCGAGGCATCGCCGTCCAGGTTGCCGAAGGGCTGCTTTTGACGGATCGCCCGGAAGTCCTGTACCTCCGGCAGCTGTGCCGGGCTCTGGTTCTGCCCCAGGACGATCTTGCCTGGGCCACCCAGTTGCACAGTCCCTGGCTGACTCTCGGATACCGCGAGATTCTCGAGATTTCGAGGGAGGAACCGGTGCCCTGGGTCGAGAAGATTCGAAGCTACGCAGAGAAGAACCCAAAGGTGGGGGAATTCTGGGAGCGGCTCCTGTACGCCCGGCAACACCTGGGCCATGAACCCCTGGCGGATGTTTTGGAGACGACCTGGCTGGATCTCGGGGGAGCCCGGGCCGTGGGGGAGCGGTGGGGAAGCCGGGGTCTTGCTTCCTCCTTTCAGTTCCTGGACATCCTCCGCCATGCGGAAGTCCATGAGCCGGTCCGGACCCTGCTGCGCCTCGATCAGCTCCTCGAGAAGGCCTATGAACCCATCGATCCGGACGCGGCCCAATCCACCGTTTCCATGATGACGGTCCACCGGGCCAAGGGCCTCGAGTTCGACTCCGTGTACCTGCCCTTCTGTGACTGGGACCCGTTGGCCAGGGAAAAGTCGGAGAGGCCGGCCTACCTCCTGGAACGCTCCGATGGGCCGGACGGGCGGATGCTGCTGGCGGTTCATCCCGACCGCCGCACGGGGGAGGTGGACCCGGCCTACACCCTGCTCCACCGGTTGCGGATCCAACGGCGATGGGAGGAAGCCAGGCGATTGTTTTACGTGGCGGTGACGCGGGCCCGGAGCCGGTTGTCTCTGAGCGGGGTTCTGGGCGGTTCCCGGAAGGGGGGGACCCCGAAGTTTCCTGCCGGGAGTCCTCTTGGCTGGCTGAACGAGCAACATGCCCTCGAGGAAAACCTCGACCTCGCTTCCATGGAACTTTCCCCTCCCGG
>JAGPLX010000082.1:6303-7656 GCA_018053185.1 Syntrophobacteraceae bacterium | reverse complement strand
GAGAAGACATCGCATCTTTTCGAGGGGTTCGCCGGGGCTGTTGTATTGAGGCGCCTGCAGAAAGCGCCGCAACTGTTTCACCTGCCCTTTCCCTTCGCGCACCGTGGGACAGTGATCGCACACGCTCTTACTAGGAAGCGACGGGGACACGCCCTGCACCAGGGCCGTCAGAGCCGCGAACACCTGGTCCGAGTGGGGAGGACACCCCGGAAGATACAGGTCCACCTTCACTTTCTCATCCAGGGCATAGCATCGATCCAGGAGCGGCGGCACTCCGTCGTCCGGAAAACGGATAGGCACGTCCGTGGTTTCCGTTTCGTAATAGCGTTTGAGGACTTCCTCCGAAAAATAGCGATTGGCCAGGGCGGGGATTCCCCCGTGGGTGGCGCAGGTCCCCAGAGCCACCAGGACCTGGCATTTCCTACGGACCTCCTCCAGGACCTCGAGGTGCTCCTCGTTGCGGACTCCTCCGCTGACGACGGCCACGGTCGCCTCGGGGATTTCCAGGTGGGTCTTGTCTCCCAGTTGCCCGAAGTATTTGTGGTCCATGAGAACAGGGCTGTGGACGAATTCCACCACTCCAAGAACATCCAGGAGCCGCTCTCCCAGGTCCACGATGGAGATCTCGCAACCCGAGCACGCGTTCAGCCACTCTTGCACGACGGTAACCGACATGTCTCTCCTCCTCATGAAGCCGCAGCCTGGGGAACCCTGCGGTTCATGGGCGACGGTCCAAGCTGACGAAGCTGTTCTGTCATCTGCGTCACTGCCTCCACGAACCGGTCCGCTTCGGCCGAGGAACACCATATCAGCTGAAATCGTTCCGGCTCCAACCCGTAGGCCTGCAGCATTTCCTCGATGACCCGTGCCCTTGCCTGTGCTTTGTAATTACCATCCTGGTAATGACATTCGCCCAGGTGTCACCCCATCACCATGACGCCGTCGGCCCCGAGGTCAAATGCGTTCATGACCATCCTGGAATGAACCATGCCCGAGCACATCACTCGAACCAGCCGGATGTTGGGGGGATACTGCATCCTCGATACCCCGGCCAGGTCCGCCGCGGCATAGGTGCACCAGTTGCATGTAAAACCGATGATCTTGGGTTCGAACTCCATTTCGATCTCCTAGGGGGCGCCGAAGGCGCCCAGGCTAGGGGCGCCGAAAGCGCCCAGGCTAGGGGGGCGCCAAGGGCGCCCCCAGGCCAGAGGCTAGGGGCCAGGGGTATAAATCCGTCGCCTCAACCCCGGCCTCCGGCCTATAGTCGCCTCTCACCTTTGCCTCTCATTCTTCGCCCCTCACCAATTATCCTTACAGCTACTCATCCCTCATCCCTAACCCTTGGCCCCTATA
>JAGPLX010000082.1:0-6203 GCA_018053185.1 Syntrophobacteraceae bacterium | reverse complement strand
ATAAATCCGTCGCCTCAACCCCGGCCTCCGGCCTATAGTCGCCTCTCACCTTTGCCTCTCATTCTTCGCCCCTCACCAATTATCCTTACAGCTACTCATCCCTCATCCCTAACCCTTGGCCCCTATAACCTGGGCGCCGAAGGCAGCCCCTAGCCTCTCGCCCCTCGCCTGGGCGCCGAAGGCGCCCCTAGCCTCTCGCCTCTCGCCTGGGCGCCGCAGGCGCCCCTAGCCTCTCGCCTGGGCGCCGAAGGCGCCCCTAGCCTGGGACGCCGAAGGCGGCCCTCACTTGCGCATTGATCTGCTCGATGGAAAACCCGGCCACCATCACTCCATCCTTGGGACAGGTCCCCTGGCACATCCCGCACCCCTTGCACTGGGCCTCGTTGATCTCGATGTGGGAGGTGCGCCGACCGCCTTCCCCCGTCTCATGAACCAGGCTGATGGCCTTGTAAGGACAAACATCCAGGCACAGAGCGCAACCATCGCAGTTGGCAGTCACTACCCGGGCCTTGATGGGTTCGAGGTTGTAACGTTCGTTGGCCAGGATCGCCAGGGCTCTGGCCGCGGCGGCCTTGGCCTGGGTGATGGCTTCGTCCAACGGCTTGGGGTAATGGGCCAGCCCGGCCAGAAACAGTCCGTCCGCGGCAAAATCCACCGGGCGGAGCTTGGCATGGGCCTCCATGAGGAACCCGTCGACATCGGTCGAGAGCTTGTAAATTCTGGCCAGCTCCTCGTTGGCGGGGTTCGGCACGATGGCCGTGGCAAGGACCACGACATCCGCCACGATCCGAATGGGTTCATGGGTCACATGATCCCACACCATGACCTCGAGCCGGCGTGGATCCAGGGGATTCACCCGGGGTTTTTCGTGCATTTCATAGTTGAAGAAAAAGACCCCCCTGGATCGGGCCTTGTGGAAAAGTTCCTCCCTTTCCCCGTAGGTCCTCAGGTCGCGGTATAGGATGAACACCTCGCGGTCAGGCCTCTCCTCCTTGAGATCAATGGCCGCCTGCACCGAATGGGTGCAGCACACCCGCGAGCAGTACATACGATCCGTTTCCCTCGACCCGACACACTGGATGAACACATAGGTCCGAGCCTCGGCAAGGCGCCGATCCCCCAACGAGTGGAGCTTATCGAATTCGATGGCGGTAAACACCCGATCCGAAACACCATAAGAGTACTCATCGGGAATGTATGCCTGGCCGCCCGTGGCAATGACGGCCACTCCGTGCTCGATGGACCGGCTTTCCCGGCCGTTGGATACCGTGGATCGAAAGTTCCCCACGAATCCCTCCGCCGCCGTGACCACGGATTCCATGTGCAGGGTGATGAGAGGATGACTGCGCACGCGGGCATCCATCTCCTGGAGGGCCGGCTCAACGGGCTCTCCCTTCCAGGTCTTCTCCAGGAACCGCGCCTGGCCTCCCAGCAGGTTGCTCTTCTCGACCAGGTGCACGGGAAAGCCGTGGTCGGCTATCTCGAGAGCCGAGGCCATTCCCGCAGGACCTCCCCCCACCACCAGGGCCGTCTGGTTGACTCCGACCACCACCTCAGGAAGAGGGCTCAGGAGCCCCGCCTTGGCCACGGCCATGCGGATAAGGTCCATGGCCTTCCGGGTGGCCTTTTCGGGATCCGCGGCGTGTACCCAGGAATCCTGGTTCCGAATGTTGGCCATCTCGAAAAGGTATTCGTTCAATCCCGCAGCCTTCAGGGTTTCACGGAAGACCGGTTCATGGGTCCGCGGGGTGCAGGCGGCCACCACCACCCGGTTCAAACCCGTTTCCAGGATTCGATCCCGGATGTTGTTCTGAGTATCCTGGGAACAACTGAAGAGGTTCCGCTCGACGTGCACCACGTAGGGAAGGGACCGGGCGAATTTTTCCACTTCCGCCACGTCCACCACCCCGGCAATATTACTGCCGCAATGGCAGATGAAGACCCCGATTCGCGGCGATTCGCCCCCAACACTTCGTTCCGGCGGATATTCCCGGGTCCGGGTGAGGCTGTGGCGTGCCGAGGCCAGAACTCGGCCGGCCTCCGCCGAAGCAGCGGATGCCTCCATGACGGTCTGGGGAATGTCCTTGGGCCCCACAAAGGCCCCGCATGCGAAGACGCCGGGCCGCGTGGTCTCGATGGGATTGAAGGAGGAGCTCTCGGCAAAGCCGTTGGGGTTGAGGCGAATTCCCACCCGCTCAGCCAGATCCGAAGCCCCGGGAGGCGGGCACAACCCCACCGACAGGACCACCAGGTCGACCTCGTCCTCGACCTGTTTCCCCTGGTGATCGACGTAGCGAAAATATACGTTGTTGGATCCGGGAACGGGTTCGAGGGAATGGACTCGACACCTGACGAACTGAATCCCCAAGTCCCTGGCCCGCTCGTAGTAGCGCTCAAATTCCTTGCCGTGGGTCCTCATGTCCATGAAGAAAATTGATATCTCGAGGTCCTTCACGTGGTCCCGAGCGATCATGGCTTCTTTGATGGCGTAAGTGCAGCACACCGATGAGCAGTAGCCGTTGGAGGCCTTATTCAGGTCCCTCGACCCGACGCACTGGAGAAAGGCCATGCGGGTCACGCCCTTGTGGTCGGATGGGCGCACCAGGTGTCCCTGGGTAGGCCCCGATGCCGAAAGCAACCGTTCGAGCTCCATGGACGTGATAACATTGGGGATCAAGCCGTAACCCCAGGTCCGAATCCCCGTGGGGTCAAAGGGGGCAAAGCCCGGAGCCAGAACCACGGCCCCGACGTTCAGGATTCGCTCCCGTTCCCGGTCGTCGAACCGAATGGCCTGAGTGGGACAGAACTTCTCACAGGCCCTGCACTTGCCCTTCTCGAAGTAGATGCAGTGGTCCCGATCGATGGCATACTTCTGAGGCACCGCCTGGGGATAGGGGATATAGATCGCCTTCCTCTGGGCGAGCTTTTCGTTGTATTCGTCCCCGACCTTCCGGGGACACTTTTCGGCACAGGTCCCGCACGCAATGCAGGCTTCCACGTCCACGTAGCGCGGGTGTTCGAGGATTTCCACCCGGAAATTGCCGGGTTCCCCGGAGACCGAGACGACTTCGGTGAGGGGAAGGATCTCGATGTTTAGATGCCGGCCGACCTCGACCAGCTTGGGGGAGATGATTCACATGGCGCAGTCGTTGGTGGGGAAAGTCTTGTCCAGCTTGGCCATGGTCCCCCCGATGGCCGACTGCCTTTCCAGCAGATAGACGTAGAAGCCGGAGTTGGCCGCATCCAGGGCCGCCTGCATCCCGGCGATGCCCCCTCCGACCACCACGATGGAACCGTTGACGTGATCCGTCATGTTCGCCTCCTCTCTGGGACGGTTACCCCTCATCGCCCTGTTTCGGCTCGAGGATCAAGGCGTCGGAGACCAGTTCCCAGATGTACTTGACCTCGACATTCAAGTTGTATTCCTTGCGCAGGCTCTTGAGGATCTGATCGCGACAGTTGTGACAGGAAGTGACCACAAGTTCCGCTCCGGTGTTGCGGATCTGGCGCTGCTTGATTCTTCCGTAAAAGACCCGATCTTCCCGGAACGGCAGGGCCCACGCTCCCCCACCCCCACCGCAGCAGTAGTTGGACTCCCGGTTGGGATACATTTCCACGAATCGATCACAGCACTGACCGATGATCCAGCGCGGTTCCTCGAAATAGCCGTGACCGAACGTTTTGAGGGACTTCCGCCCGTAGTTGCAGGGATCGTGATAGGTGGTGAGCTGCGGATGTACGGACTTGTCCACCCGAATTCTTCCATCTCGGAGGTAGTCCCTGAGGAGGTCGAAGGTGGTGACGATTTCAAAGCGTTTGAGGTCGTCCTGGTACCATTTTTCCAACCCGTACCGGGTTGCATAGTAGGCATGGCCTCACTCGGGCAATAGCAGCTTCTTGCACCCCAGCCGGTGAACGTTGTCCACGATCCGCCCCACCATGATTCTCATGGCGTCGTCATCCCCGGTAAAAAGCCCCCAGTTGACTCCTTCCCAGTTTTCCGAGGGAATGGTCCAGGATTCCCCGGCGGCGTAGAAGATCTTCCACCAGAACTTCATATCGTCGGGTTCCCCGAATGGCTCCTTGGAATTGATGGTGACCAGCAGGTCGGCCCCTTCCACGTCCACGGGAGTGCGGAATCCCGGGCAGCATTCCTCGGCCAGTTCTTCCCCCACCTCTTCCAGCAAAGCCACGAATTCCGACCTGGGAATTCCCAGGTTGTTTCCTCTCCGAAGGGCCATGAGAACCCCCTTGTGGAGAGGACCCGGGACCCGGTCCCGCTCGCGAAGCCACCGAATTCTGCGAAAGAGCTTCAGGAGCTCCACGTTCATGGGGCAGGCTTCTTCGCACTTTCCACAAAGAGTGCACTTCCAGACCCAGTCGGAATCCACCACTTCCTGAGTCCTCCCCAGGAGGACCAGTCGGATGATTTTTCGAGGATCCATTCCGTCGATCCCCGATATGGGACAGGCGGCGGCGCAACTTCCACAGGTCAGACATAGGTCCGCCCACTGCGGGTCCGTTCTCAAGGGGCTTGTCCTGGACCCCAGGGTCTTGACCTCGGGGGCACGTGCCGGTTGCTGAACCATGTTTTCCTCCTTTTCCCGGGGAAATGGTGAGGCCCTTCCCCATAGGCTGAACCATGACATTTTTTGGAATCCCCCATGGAGGTGGAGGATCCCCACCGCCTCCCGGGACCTTTCCTTGGGACCGGGCAAAGCCCAAATATGACTTCCCCCCGGATGGGATGAATGAGTGAGGTCTTCATTGACCGGTTCAACAAAGACCCTCTCTCCGGCGGCTCTTGGCCGTTGGATCGGCGGTGACGGAACGGATGGCCTCATCCCCCCGGGAAGGGTCGAGAAACTGCGGGGAACCCTCCGGGATCAGCTGTGGGAAAAGCTCACAGGAACGGTTTCCAGGAAGAAGAACCTCGAGAGAGGAGGGACAATGTGGAGGTCCATGAGATTGGGAGGATGTCTATGGAAAATTGCGCGCGAGGGTGTAATCGATTCCAGGTTCAGAGATCGTGGAGCTTGGTTGTCATTCGGCGTAGGGAAAATGTGTAGGGCAAAGGGAAAAACCCTTCCAACTCCTTTTTGCAGCGGTTCGGACCCCTGCTCCAGGTCCGAAGATCCCCTCCGTCCAAAAGCTTTGACTCCGTTCTTACACCTCTATCTTCATTCTCCTCGATTTTTTTTGAGGGGAAAAGACAGCTCCGTTGTACCCTCTGACCTTGTGCACTCAAACTGTGTCACCGGTACCGAGGATGCAATGTGCACTAATTTACACAAGCGAATGGGCATGTCAAGGAAAAAATCCGCTCATCGAGGAAAAAAGGAGAAGAGGCCTTCTCAACCCGACCAGGAGTCACCACGGAGGCCGTTCAGTTCGATCCTCTCCCGGTGTTCATGCCGGACGGCATACACCAGGGTGAGGTATTCGCGCAGGTGGCGGGTCAGGAGAAAGTTGTTTCGAACGAACTGCCTGGCCTTTCTCCCCATCTCGATCCTTTGCTGCCGGTGTTTCAACAAGTAGCGGATCCTCAGAGCCGCCCCCTCGGGGGTATCGACCAAAAATCCCGTGTGATGATTCACCACCTGCAGGCGGATCCCTCCCGTGTTCCCGCCGATGACCGGCTTTCCCTTCCACATGGCCTCGGTCACCGTGAGCCCGAAGCCCTCCCGGATGGACTTTTGCACGACGATATGGGAGAAGCGCTGGAGTGCATTGATTTCCCGGTGGGAATCCGGGGGCAGGTGAAGGATATGAATGTCCGGATCATCCCCCGCCGCCAATCTTACTTCCTCGAGGACCCGTTCTCCCTCGGGGTCGTCCGTCGCTCCTCCGCCCGCCAGTACCAGCTGGATGGGCGTGTAATCCTTGCATAGACGATAGGCTCGAATGACTCCCACCGGGTCCTTGAAACGGTCGAATCGAGAGACCTGGGTGATGGTGAACCGTTTTGGGTCCAGCCCGAACCGGACCGCAACCCCCAGGACTTCATCGGAACTCAGCTCCCGGTTCTTATCGCTCAAGGGGTCGATGCTCGGGGCGATGAGATACAAAGGATGGGGCAGAGGCTGGGCGAACTGGGCCAGGGACCACACGCTGGCGTCGTAGTTTTCCACGAAACCGCGCAGGTATTTCCAGACGGGGCGGTAAGGACGGCTCACGTCGATGTGGCACCGCCAGATCCACTT
>JAGPLX010000028.1:13309-32543 GCA_018053185.1 Syntrophobacteraceae bacterium | reverse complement strand
CCCCCATAGAGGACCTTTCTCAAAACGTCCATGCGGGACATGGACAGCCAGTTCAGGAAGTTGCCGCTCCACTCGCCCGTGCCGCCGCAATACTTGTTCGCCGTGACCCGGGAGGGGACAAATCGGGGCGTTCCGGTCGTGGTGTATGTGTAGCACTTGTAGGAGTCGAAGTAGCCGAAATAATCGATGGAATGCTTGTATCCCACATCCAGCATTCCATCCTCGTCCAAATCCGAAGCGTCGTTGTAGGCCTCATAGTAGAGTCGATGGTCCCGTTCCATGACCAGCATCACCAGGGGAGGCGCCGAAGCCGCCACAAACGGAGGAGCGCTGCACTTGTCGGCCAGGGTCGAGCTCGGGAGCGGGGACAACAGGCACCCCATCACGACGAGGACTGAAAGAAACTTTTTCATCTTCAACTCCTGCAAGACTCATCCGGAACGTTTCCCTGCGACGCGAGAGGTTCGATCCCTTTTGTGGTCCTTTCGGGATGCGGAGTTCCCAGGATATCCCCGACCAGCCGTCATTTCGCAGGCAAAAGATCGCCGCAGGGACCCAACAATCTCGCATGGAAAATGAACAGCCCATCTCTTCTCTTTTCGGCGAGGTCGACGGATAGGTTGAGACTAATTTTTCGGTTCCGAAGAAATATATGGCCACGGAAAGGAAAGCCGCTTTCATTCCCGTGGGGAGAAGCTTTACTGTCTCAGCATGAAGACCACCGACCGGGCATGTCGTGATTATGTCGTGATTATGTCCCGATTTTATGACAATGGCGCCATTTGGCCATTTGTTCGTGGAATCCCCTCGGCTTCGATGCCATGGATTTCCATGGATTTCTATGTCGAGGAAAGGAAAAAGGTGTGGGTCCCCGGTCGTTGAGTTACATGGCACTGATCTTGCTACTCCACAATGCAAGGAAAACAACTCTTTCCTCCTCAGAAGCTAACCGGTTCCAGCCCCTCCGGTTAGCTTTTTTTTTCGGTCTCGTCATCCAGGGGGTGGTTTGTTTCTTCATGGTCCGGGACCAGGACTCGGGTGCCGTCGCTCCCTTCTTCGACACGAAAACCGAAGAGAACCACCAGGTGGGCGAAACTTCTCCCGAAAACCAGGGGGAGCATGTCCGGGGGGATGGAGAGTTGTTTCGAAAAAAAGTCTCGAAAATGGCTTTCGTAGGACAACAGCTCCAGGACCTCATCGACGCTTTGTCCGTGGGTCTCCTCCAGCCGGCGGAAGGCCTCCCGCAGTTTTCCAAAGGCACAGCGCCGGTCGTGTTCGGCCATCAGGTCCGGCAGGAGTTCAACCCCCTGAAAAATATCTCCCCTCGTCAAGTAGGGTTCGTCGGCGAATTGAGCGGCAATGGTCGGGTCCCAACACACCTGGGCCCGGCACTGGATGGGGCGGTCCGTGTAAATACCGCAGAGATTGCTCTCCGTGTCCAGGAAAATACATTGGCTGGTTCCTGGTTTCTCCCGGATCTTCACTCGCTCGTCGAGCAGATGAAACAGCTTGTCTTCATCCGGGGCGCGCACGGGTTCGCCTCGACGAATGGTGTAGAGCTTCTCCCAGGGGATCTTTCCCTCTCGCAGCAACTCCAGATCCGCCAGGTGAAGAGAAGGAGTGCTCCTCCTGCAACACTCTCCGCATCGCACGCAGATGGGAAGAACCTTCCTGGAACATTCCTCGGTGAGGACCAGGAGCTTTTTCCAGGCCCGGAGCCTTTCCGAACCGGAAAGTTGGGGCCACCGTTCCGCGATTTCCCGAAAGACTACCGTCTGCTCGACCTGGGAACGGATTCGCCCGGCGGGGAGACCGCTCTCGGATTCCCTGATGATGGTCCGAATTTGATTCAACCATTCCCGGTGCAGTTCCTGCCGATCCCAGAAGATGGGATTGGCCGGGAGTCGATCCGGGCCCGGATGCCGAATCTCATTCATGGGTCCTTTGGATCCTTTCGTTGTCGGGGCTGTTCTTCCCCGCCCTCGTCCATGGAGGTGCCGGATGTGCAAATTTCGAGAGAGTTCCCGGATACGACGCCGCATAGTTGATGGTCGAGTTTTTCGATGTCGTCCCCACCGGGCCGGTGCTTGAAGATTTCGATGGGAAGCCTGCGGAAGAGATCCCCGGTGAACAGAATCCCTCGATTCCGTGGTTCTGTGTCGACATTGACAGGCTTGGTCTCATTTGTTAGGAATTCCGTGCAAATTCATAAAATTCATCCATCGCGTTTTTATGGATTATGGACGCAAAAAGGGGGGGGGGAAATGCCGATATACGAGTTCCGGTGCACCCAATGTGGGGATGTTCATGAATATCTGCTCTCCGGTTCCGCGGATAAAGCGGAAATGAGGTGTGAGAAGTGCGGCGGGGAGGAGCTCGAAAGGGTGTTGAGCCGCGTGAGTTATGTCATGGGAGGTGGCGGTGGAAAAAACACCCAACCCTCTGCCGTGACCAAAAGTTGCGGTCCTGGAAAAAGCTGCACCAGTTTCGAACTGCCCGGACACACCAAGTCTTGATCCACCAGTTTCCCTCGGGACATCCGAGAGAGGACAGGAGGCGGGTACCCGGAGACAGGGGCTTGGGGGGAGGGAGGGAGCGAGAAGGCAATTCGAGCCTCGGATCTCCGGTCCCTGTTGTGTCACTGCCCATCTTCTCCACTCTTATTCAAAAAAGCGCCCTGGTGAATTCCTCGGGGTCGAAGCTTCTCAGATCGTCCACGTTTTCCCCGATCCCGATATAGCGAACGGGGAGCTGGAGTTCGTCGCAGATCGCCACGATGATCCCTCCTTTGGCCGTACCGTCGAGTTTGGTCAGGATCAGGCCCGTGACACCGATCTCCTGTTTGAACAGGCGTGCCTGGGACAAGGCGTTCTGACCTGTGGTGGCATCAAGGACCAGCCAGGTTTCGTGGGGAGCCCCCGGCACCTTCTTGGCGACGGTTCGCTGGACCTTTTTCAACTCCTCCATCAAATTCACCTTCGTGTGCATGCGGCCTGCGGTGTCCAGCAGCACAACATCGACATCCCGAGACAGGGCCGCATCCATTGCGTCGAATGCCACGGCGGAAGGGTCCGATCCACTTTTCTGCTTGACGACGGGGACCCCGGTTCTCTCCCCCCACAGGGAGAGCTGTTCGATAGCGGCAGCCCGGAAGGTATCGGCGGCCACCAGCAGGACGCTCAAACCCTGTTCTTTGAATTGGTGAGCCAGTTTTCCTACGGTGGTGGTTTTACCGACACCGTTGACGCCCACGACATTGATCACGAAAGGACGTGTCCTGCGCAGATCCGGTGGGGCTGCCGGGACCGAGAGGATCTTCCGGATTTCTTCTCTCAGTTGATCCCGGAGTTTCTGGGGATCGTTCAGCTCCTGACGCTTGATTCTATCAGTGATGGCCGTGAGCAAAGTCTGGGTCGTTTGGACACCCAGGTCCGAGGTGATGAGCACCTCTTCGAGTTCATCCAGGAGGTCCGTGTCGATGACCTTCTTCCCAAACACCAGCCGGTCGACCCGATCCACGAACTGGGAGCGGGTTTTATGAAGCCGCTCCCGCAGCCTTGTAAAGAGGGAGACCTTCTCTTTTCCCGGGGACTTGGGCTCCTCGTGGCCTGCCGCTTCTTCCTCCACTTGTTCGGCCCGGCCCTCCGGCTCCTTGCCGGGGAAGGGAACTTCCTCGCCTGTTGGGGGTTCCACGCCTTTCAGGGACAGGGTCGTTTCGGGTTCGGCCGGCGAAATTTCCGGTCCTTCCTTTCCGGCTTCCTCTTCAGGGGGGACAGCCGTTTCCTTCCTTCTAAACCATCGGATCATAGAATTTGGGTTTCCTCCTTTTTTCCCATGCGGTATAGGTCCATGAGTTCGAGTGTGGTGGAAGTATAGGAATGAACCGCCCCGGAACACAAGGTAAAAAGCGGGGGGGCGACCGGGTGGATTCGGGTCTGTTTCGATGCAGCGGCTGTAAGAGTGCGGGGGGAATCCATGATTTCGAGGATAAGCCTGGGAGAGGAGATCGTTTGGGTGTGCAAAAGGCTGGCCGAAAGGGGAATGATTGCCGCCACGGATGGGAACGTAAGTTGCCGCCTGGACCGGGACCGCTTTTTGATCACCCCCGGTGGGAGGCACAAAAGGGATCTGGAATCCTCGGATCTTGTGGTCATTGACAGGGCCGGAGCAGTGATCGGGGGTTTCGGGACCCCTTCCAGCGAAGTGCGCATGCACCTGTGCGTCTACAGGGCGAGACCCGACGTACACGCCGTTGTGCACGCACATCCCCCCATGCTCACCGCCCTGACCCTCGCAGGAATTCAGTTTTCAGCCGACCTGCTGCCGGAGGTATGGCTCAGCGTTGGTCCCGTCCCCACGGCTCCCTACGCAACACCTTCCACCGACGAAGTCCCCCGGGCCATCGAGGGACTGCTCGAGGACCACGATGCCCTGCTCATGGAACGGCACGGATCCCTCACCTTCGCCAAAACGCTCAAGGAGGCCTACCTGAGGCTCGAGAAGATGGAGCATGCGGCCCACATTTTCTTTTACGCCCAATTGTTGAAAAAGGGCCCTCCCGCACCTTTGTCCAGGGAAGAGCTGCTCAAGCTGCAGGCAGTGAAAGGACCTGGATGACGACCGCCTTACCCGGCCCGAAGGTCAAGTCCGGTTTGTTTCCATTCTGCGGAGCTTCGCTCAAGAGGCCAGCTTCAGGCAAAGCTCGGCCACACGCCGTCCGAGCTTTCGTCCGTTTTCCAGGGTGTTCTCGTCCGGAGGACCCACGCAAGCTACGCCGTAATGCCCCGTGGCGTCCAGGGGATCCCCCACGATGATCATCCCGTAGATGAGCAGGCATTGAAGAATGGACATCATGGTGGTCTCTTTGCCCCCCGTGGGATCACCGGAAGTGGTGAAGGCCGCTCCCACCTTGTTTTCCATCTTTTTTCGAATGCCGACGTGATCCTCGAATACCTTCTTCAGCTCGGAGGCCATGACCCCGAAATAGACAGGAGAGCCGGCGATGATGCCTGCAGAGTCGAGAAGGTCTTCCCGGGTGACTTCCTTGGTGGATTTAAGAACCGCTTTCACCGCACCGGAGGCTCGGACGCCTTCGGCGACGGACTCAGCCAGTTTTCGAGTATTTCCCCCCTTGGAATGGTACAGAACCAGAACTTGCATAGATATTCTCCCGGCTGAATTTCGACAAAAAAATCCGGGTCAATCCCGGCGGAACTCCACATCCTCCCATGCCGGATCCTGCGTATACGGGCGGCTGGAAGTGGTCTGGCGGATGGTTCGAAGCAGAGTCGGCATCGGACCGCTCTCACGCCTTCAAGATTCTTGCGTCGACCACCACGATATCTTCGGTGTAGGCGAAGACCGGGTTTAGATCGATCTCCAGGATATCCGGGTGTTCCTCGGCCACTTGCGCGAGCTTGAGGATGGCGTCCACAATGGCGGCTTCATTGACGGGACGCCTGCCTCGAAAGCCCTTGAGCAGTGGAGCTCCCTTGATCTCACCCAGCATTTTGATCACTTCCTCGCGATCCAGGGGCAGCAGCCGCATGGAAACGTCGCGGTAGAGCTCGACAGCGACGCCTCCCAGACCAAACACAATGACGGGTCCAAACTGCGGGTCCCGGCTCATCCCGAGGATGAGTTCCAGGCCCGGGGAAGCCATGGAGCTCACCACTACGCCGTTTATTCGTGCGTTGGGGAAGTGGTTTTTCACCTCCTCCGTCATTTTGGTGTAGGCGCTCCGCACCTCCTGGGCCGACAGGAGATTGAGTCTCACTCCCCCGTAGTCGGATTTGTGCGGGATGTCCGGGGAATCGATGCGCAGACATACGGGCATACCGAGCTGGTGGGCGACGTGCACCGCCTTTCCCGGGCTGTCGGCAAATCGACTCACGATGCAGCCAAACCCCTTGCTTTCCAGGAACTTGATGCTCTCGAGGAGACTCAATTGAGTTCGCCCCTCAACCGTGGGGACCGTGTAGACTGCCGGTCGGGCTTTCTTTCGGGGCGGGATGACGGAAGCCAGTGCTTTCATTCCCCGCTCGGGGGTCGGATACACGGGGATGCCTTTCCGGTGCATCTTGTGCTTCTCATCCCGTTCTACCTCGGCTCCCCCCAGGAAAATGACCAGCTCATTGGCACCGGGCGAAACTACTTCCGATGCCCCGACGATGGGGTCTCCGAAAATGATTCCCAGGGTGTCGTAATGGGAACGGGCCCGTTCGATGACTTCCCGGAACATCTTGGCATCGGCGTCGCCCGTCAGGTCCAGCGGATTGGCCTTGATGGCATGGGGTGGGATCACGCCGTCGAGGCTCAAGGCCAGCTCTTGTGGAAGATGGGGAGGCACCTCGATCCCCTCCCGACCAGCGGCATCGGTGGCAAGAATGGCGGCTCCCCCGGAGGTGGTGATGAAAAGAACCCTGTTGCCCTGGGGAGGATCGAGGTAGGCGAGGGCCTTGGCAACGTCGTAGAATTCCTCGATGGTATCGGCTCGATGGACTCCATATCGCTGGAAGAGGGCGGAATAGACGGCATCGGCTCCCGCAAGAGATTTGGTATGGGACTCGGCCGCGACCTTTCCCCGGGGGGTCCTGCCCGATTTCAAGACGACCAGGGGCTTCTTCGACGACTCGAGTGTCCCACGGAAACGATTCGGGTCCTTGATTCCCTCGATATAGGCCGCAATGACTTTGGTGTTGGGATCCTGTTCATAGTATTCGATCAGGTCGATTTCATCGACATCCGCCCGGTTTCCCAGGCTCACGAACCCCGAGACTCCCAGGCCCTCGACGGAGAACCAATCCATCATGGCGGCACCCACGGTGCCGCTCTGGCTGATCACGGCAACACGGCCCTTTGTCGTGAGAAGGGGCCAGGATGCGCACAGAAGACCATAGGGGTTGTTCACTCCCTGACAATTGGGGCCGATGACCCGAACCCCCGTCTTTCGCGCCGTCTCGGCAAGCTCTCTCTGGAGCGCCTCCCCTTCCGGTCCCGTCTCGCTGAACCCTCCCGAAATGACGACTGCACCCTTGACCCCCTTTTCTCCACACTCCCGGATTGCCTGGGAGACAAAGCGTGCAGGGATGATCACTACCGCGAGGTCCACCGTGCCTGGAATTTCCTTGACGTTTCTATAGCACTGCCTTCCGAGGATCCGGTCGCTCTTTGGATTGACGGGGAAGATCCCTCCGGGAAAACCTCCGTCGATGAGGTTTCTCAAAATCTCGTGGCCCAGCTTGCCGGCACTCTCCGATGCCCCGATGACTGCAACACTTTTGGGATAGAAAAAAGCTTCCAGATCGGAAAAAGCCATAGAGTCCTCCTGAGATCCCTTTCGGGGGATGCTGGATTGGCGCACCCGGCGAGCCTTTCCACCCGTGAAGATGCAAAAGCCCCGGCCGGGCGGAATCTTACGACTTCTTCCGGGCCTTCTCCTCGACGCGGGAATTGAACTTGTCCGCCTGGATAATGAAGCGCTCGTGGGTTGCCTCTCCAATCTTTTCCACCTCGTCGAAGGCTTCCAGCTGAAAGGTCAGTTTTCTTCCCTCGACGGCGGTCACGGTGGTCATAACCCGGATTTCCATACCGAGGGGGGTAGCGGCGGTATGCCGCAGATTCATGGAGATTCCCACTGATTGTTCTCCAGGCTTCAGGTGCCGGTGGATGAGCTCGGCGGAAACCCTTTCCATGAGCCCCGCTAGAAAGGGAGTGGCGAAGACATTGGGAAGGTGGGGATAGAAGACCTGGGCGGAGTGTTCGGGAGTAGATTTGATTTTCAGCTCATGGGTCATGCCTGCTTGAAACGGTGTGCTCATGGCTCCTCCTATCAATTGTCGATGGTTGGCGGATCCGAAAAGGGTTCCCTTCCTGTGAAACAGAAGGGATTGCGACACACAGGGATTCACCCTGACCGGAATCGAAAGCACGGCACGTGAAGGTTTCGCAGGAACAAAACGGGATCGCGGTCTTGAGGCAGAGCCATCTTAAACTATCCACCCCCTGGAATCAAAACATACCTGAAGGCTTCCGGGGATTTTGGAAGAACCTTGGACAAACTCACAGGGAACCACGATGGGATGAGGGAGCCCGCCCTCATGCTCCTTGCAAGGACTCGATAAACCCTTCTGCCGAGCTCTACCGGACATTGACGGGGGAAACGTTCCCCGACGCCGTCCGAAATTCAGAAGATCTTCTTACTGTCCATCAGCAGGGTTACCGGACCATCATTTACAAGTCGGACCCGCATTTTTTCCTGAAACCGTCCCGTTTCCACCCGAAGGCCCCTGGTTCGAAGTTCCGATACGAAGTCACCGTAGAACCTTTGTGCCTTTTCCGGAGGGGCCGCTCCCGCATAGGAGGGCCTTCTGCCTTTCCGACAATCTCCATACAGGGTGAATTGGGACACGACCAGCACCTCCCCCCTGATGTCGAGCACCGATAAATTCATCTTATCCCCGTCGTCCGGGAAGATTCTCAGGCGGAGAACCTTGTCGGCCATGTAGCGGACATCTTCCGGACCATCATCGGGACCGACCCCCAGGAATACCACTACTCCCAGGCCGATCCGGCCGACGGTTTCCCCGCCGATGTCCACACAAGCCTCAGAAACCCTCTGTACCACAGCCCTCATACAGCCTCCTGCTCCTGGTTCCAGGCTTCCGTCAGGGTGACTCAATGGCCCAATAGAAAGATACTGTGACAATCTACTCCGGTGCCCCTTCATGGGTTTCCGCTGCGGCGGTTGACGCCTCGGAACCCAAAAGCTATAAGGGGTCGAACCTTTTCTGCGGGCACCTTTGGGGAGAAGTCCGTCGGGGGATTTTCTCCGGGATGAACCCCGGCGGATTCCTTGGGGATGGACCGTGTATGCGAAAGACCTCGACCGTCCTTCTCGTCAACCCCTGGATCACGGATTTTGCCGCCTATGATCTGTGGTCCAAACCCCTCGGTCTGTTGATTCTTGCGTCTCTCCTTCGCGAAGGCGGCATCGAGGTCGCCTTCCTGGATTGCCTCGATCGGCATGATTCCTTCAGCAACACACATCCCGAGATGAAACCCGGGGTTTCCAGGAGGTACGGAACCGGAAAATACCCGAGGGTTCGAATCGAAAAGCCGGTTGTCTTCGAGCATTTTCCAAGGTTCTATTACCGCCACGGGATTCATCCCGAGAGCCTTCGACGGCAGCTCCGGATTGTTCCCAGGCCGGACCTCATCTGGGTGACCTCCATCATGACCTACTGGTACCCCGGAGTCCAGCGGACTATCTGCGTTCTGCGTGAGGCCTTTCCCGAGACCCCCATTTGGTTGGGGGGCATCTATGCCAAGTTGTGCGAAAAACATGCCCGAAGGACCAGCGGCGCCGATGTTGTGGTGAACGATCCCCTCTCCCGGCTAGGTCGGAGGGTGGAACACGCACTCCGGGTGTCGATCCGCAACAAAGACCGCTGGGGAGACATGACCTTCATGCCGCCTCCCGCCTTGGATCTTCTGCCGAACCTGGACTACGTCCCGATTCTTGCCGGCAGGGGATGTCCCTTTCGTTGTCCCTATTGTGCGTCGGCTCGACTCGAGCCCAAATGGGAACAAAGAAGCGGGGAAGCCATCTACCGGGAGATTTCCACGTGGCGTGACGAACGGGGGATCAAGGATTTCGCCTTCTACGATGACGCCCTCCTGCTCCATGCGGAATCGACTCTGAAGCCGGCACTGGAGAGGCTTTGCAGGGACGGGACCGCCCTGAGGTTCCATACGCCCAATGCCGTGCACATCCGGGCACTCACCCCCGAGTGGTGCGACCTGCTCTTTGCCTCCGGCTTCACCACCCTCCGCCTGGGGTTAGAGACCACCATGCCCGAGAGGCACCGCCGGTGGGGGGGAAAAGTCGAGAAAGGCATGTTCGAAACCGCGGTCCGGAACCTGGTCCGTGCCGGCTTTTCTAGGAATCGGATCGGTGTTTACCTGTTGTGCGGGACCCCTGGACAGTCTCCCGAAGAAGTGGCCGAGTCCGTCGAGGTCGTCCGCCGGGAAGGGGTTGCTCCCTTCCTGGCTGAATACTCCCCCGTACCGGGAAGTCCCATGTGGACGGATGCTGTGCAAGTGTCGCCCTTTGACCTCGAGGGCGAGCCTCTCTATCATAACAACAGTTTTTTTGCCTGCAGACGGAATGACTTTTCGTACCAGGACCTTTTGCATCTGAAGGACCTGGCTCTCGAGGCCCGAAGGGCCGTAGACTTCATGGAAGGCTCGTAGAACGATCCTGAGGAGAGGCATGGACCGGAGAAGGATGAACGTCCCAAGGATTGAGTTGCGGAACCCAAAAGGCTCCCCCTTCATCGAGGACCGCATCGAGGAATCGTCACGGAAGGCGGCTACTGCAGGGGGATCAACCGGGAAACCTGCCGATTCACGCACGAGTAGATGTCCTCGTCCGTCCCATAGATCTCCTTGACGCTTCGGTGATTGATGAGCTTCTCCACGATGAAGGCCGTCACGTAAAGGCTGATAAAATGGGGACGGGGCACCAGGGTCCGCAGGTTGGCGATCTGATACTGGATTTCGAATTCCTCGGATGTGAGCATGGTCTGGAGGGCGTGATGGATTTGCCCCTCCAGATCCTCCATGGAATTGGTCTCGACCAGCCTTTCTTCCACCAGCTTCATGACAATGCGACGGCTCAGTTCGTCCAGGTGCTGACGGAGCAGGTTCAACGCATTGATGCGCTGGGATTCCTTGGCGTGGTCCAACTTCGAGATCACTGCGGACTCCCGGACATTGGGGCGGTATTCTCTCGTCATCTCCCTCTATCCTTTCTTTCCGAATTCCAGCTTCGACCCACCACTAAGACATTGGAACTCCGATGGAAAAAGCTCGAATCCTTCCTCGAGGAATTCAGATTCAGGTGGTTTCCTTTTCTCCGTTGGGATCGTTCAACTGAGACTGCCGATGGATCAGACCTGCCAGGTAACCGGCGCCGAAGCCGTTGTCTATGTTAACCACGGCAATTCCGGGGGCGCAAGTGTTCAGCATGCCGAGCAGAGCTGCAATTCCCCCGAAGCCGGCGCCGTAGCCGACACTGGTTGGAACGGCGATGACCGGGCGATCCACCAGGCCCGCAACCACGCTGGGCAGAGCCCCCTCCATTCCGGCCACTACGACGTATACCGATGCATCTTGAATTTTGTCCCAGATTTGGAGCAGGCGGTGCAAGCCGGCCACTCCCACATCATAATGGCGCCCCACCCGGTTTCCCATGAACTCGGCGGTGACGGCGGCTTCTTCGGCAACGGGTACATCCGAGGAGCCGGCGCACAGGACATGGATGGCTCCGGGGGCGTGTCGTACCGGCGTTCCCTGGGAATACGACAGAACCTTCGCCAAAGGATGGTACGTCATGTTGGGGATGATCGAAGAAACCTCGGCGGCTTTGGCCTCCTCGACCCTCGTCACCAGGATGTTGCTGCCGAATCGTTGCATGGCTTGAACAATGTCGACAATCTGCCGGGCGGTTTTTCCCTGCCCGTACACCACCTCGGGAAATCCCCGGCGGAGACCCCGATGATGATCCACCCGAGCGAAGGAGAGATCCTCGTAGGGGAGCTTCTTGAGAAAATCGAGCACCTCTTCCAGGTTCATCTTTCCGTCTTTGAATTCCTGGAGAAGACTTCGAAGTCGATCCGGCGTCATGCTGTCCTCGGGCTGGATTCGGAAAGGGTTAGGAGCAGCAGGTTCAGCTGCTTTTCCGCGGCCCCGCAAAGAAAGTTCAGGGCTTCTCCGGCATTTTCCCCGAAGGTCTTCAATTCGGGAAGATGTTGCAACCAGTGGCCCCATTGCTGAAACAGGTCGTCGAAGTCACGAACGGGAAAACTTCCTTGCCTTTCGGTCAGGACCTTGTGCTCTTCCGAGACCTTTTCGACATGAGGACCGTAGAAAGCGGGCTTGGACCAAGCGGCGGGTTCGAGGATGTTGTGGCCTCCGATGGGTTCGAGAGTCCCCCCGCAGAAGATGAGATCCCCTACGGCATACAGCTCGAAGAGGATCCCGATGCGATCCACCAACACCACAGAAGCGTTCCTTGTCCTTCGCTCCCGCTCGATGTCGGACAGCATCTGGAAAGGGACCCCGTGGCCGTCGAGCCATTCAGCCATGGCGGGGATGTGGTGAAGATGCCTGGGAGCAAAGATCCCCAGGCATGATCCCTTGTCTTTTTGAATCTTGTAGAAAACTTCGAGGAGTCCGGTGCATTCCGAACGGCGCAGGCTTCCGCCGAGAACGACGGGCATGTTTTCGGGAATCCGAAAGATTTCACGCCATCTGGCGGCGGCATCGGGCCGGACCCGGAGCCGCAACCCGTCGTATTTAGAACTTCCCACCACCAGGGTCCGTTCCGGTGAGACACCCATTTTCAGCAGGTTTTGACGATCTTCTTCCGAATGCATGGCCATCCATCGAAAATGCTGAAAAAGGGGCTGGAAAATGGGGCGAAGAAAACCATACCTTTGGGCGGACCGTCGGGAGAGACGACCATTGAGAAGAAGAGCCGGGACTCCTGCCCGTCTCAAATGTCCCAGAAGCACGGGCCAGAACTCGCTTTCGAATCCCACATATAGATTGGGACGGATCTCCCGGAGGCTCTTTTCTACAATCCACGGCACATCGATGGGAAAAGGAATGACCCGTGCCCAATGGGGCAGTTGGGACCCGGCAAATTCATACCCCTGCGGCGTTCCGACACTGAGGCAGATGAAGGCTTGCGGCAGGTGCTTCCGGGTGAGATGCAGGACGGGGATGGCTCCGTTCACCTCTCCCACGGAGGCCGCGTGGAACCAGATTCGCGGCTCTTGCCCGTCTGTCGGGGGAAGGGAGAAGTTGCCGAGTCGCCCCTCGAGAAACTCCGGATGGTTCCTCAGCCTGCGGCACAATAGGGGAAGCAGCAGCCGGCTTCCGGCATCGAGACACCAGCCTGCGGTTTGTTCAAGGAGTGTCTGATGAGCTTCTTTCGTCACGGGTCCTCTGGTTCGGGAAGTGGTCAAACATGCCCACCTTCAAGATCGACTACTAGCACAGTTGCCGTCAAAACACCACCGGCATGGAAAAGTCAATCCAGGGCTTGGAGAGCGGATGAGTTTGTTCTTCATGGCGGCTATGCTACAATCCGGAAGCCTTTCGAGCGGTGCCCAGGGAGATCTTTCCACCTTTCCTGAACGGGTTGGGGGGCAACGAGAAGGGACCACGGTGCCGTTGGGGCGGGTTTTCTGCCCGGGTCTCGATGGGCATGTTTAAACCGAGCCCGACTGTTGGAAGAAAGGGTGACGAAACCATGCACAAGGGAGTTCGCATTGCAGACCTCTTTCGTCAAGAACCCCAGTACCTGGGAAAGGCGGTCCAGGTTCAAGGGTGGGTGAGAACCAGACGGGATTCCAAGGCCGGTGTCACTTTCATCGAGTTGAACGATGGGTCCTGCCTCAGGAATCTCCAGGTGGTGGCCGAGACAAGCCGAGGGGAACTCCAGCCGGAGCTCGATTCCGTAACCACCGGTTCCAGCCTCCGGGTGGAAGGGACGGTTCAGGCCTCTCCGGGACGAGAGCAGACCATCGAACTGCAGGCGGGGCGGATCGAGCTTTATGGTCGGGCGGACCCGGCCAGGTATCCCCTTCAGAAGAAGCGGCATTCGTTCGAGTTTTTAAGGCAGGTTGCCCATCTCAGGCCGAGAACGAACACCATCGGGGCCGTAACGAGAGTCAGAAACAAACTCTCCCAGGCCATTCACCATTTCTTTCAGGAGAGGGGGTTCTATTGGATCCACACTCCGGTGATTACTTCCGGCGATTGCGAGGGTGCGGGGGAGGTTTTCCGGGTCACCACCCTGGACTTGCAGAAGGTGGCTTCGGAGTTTCGGGACGGAGTGAATCCCTTCGAGGGCGATTTTTTCGGAAAGCCTGTGTATCTCACGGTCAGTGGGCAACTTCAGGCGGAAATCTATGCCCTCTCCCTGGGCAAGGTGTACACCTTCGGACCTGCCTTCCGGGCCGAGAATTCCAATACCAGCCGACACCTGGCGGAGTTCTGGATGGTCGAACCTGAAATGGCTTTCTACGATCTCGAGGACGATCTCGACCTGGCTCGCTCTTTCCTCGAGTATCTGGCTGGAACGGTGCTGGCGGACTGTTTAGAAGATTTGCACTTCTTTTCCCGGTTTGTGGAACCCGGTGTGATTGAAACCCTGAAAAAGCTTGCCCTTGGTTCCTTTGAAGTGATCACTTACGGCGAGGCCGTCGAGGCCCTCCAAAAAAGCGGAGAAAAATTCACTTTCCCGGTTTCCTGGGGAAAAGACCTGCAGGCGGAGCACGAACGGTATCTGGCGGAGAAGTACGTTGGGGGGCCCCTGGCCGTTGTCGATTTCCCGAGGGATCTGAAACCATTCTACATGAGAGTGAACGACGACGAAAAGACCGTCGCCGCCATGGACATCCTGGTCCCTCGTGTGGGAGAGATCATCGGGGGCTCTCAAAGGGAGGAACGGCTGGATGTTTTGCTCGAGCAGATGACGAGGAAGGGCATTTCACCGGAGGACTATCGCTGGTACCTCGACCTTCGAGAGTACGGATCCGCCCCCCACGCAGGATTCGGCCTGGGCCTCGAACGGATGGTCCAGTTTGTTACCGGTTTGGGAAATATTCGGGAGGCGATTCCTTTTCCGAGAACCCCGGGCAATGCCGAATTCTAGGGCAAAGAGACAGGGAGGGTGAAGATGGCATCGGATCGGCGCAACGGTTTCATCGTGGCTGTGCTGGCTGGCGCGCTGCTGGCCGGGATCGGTGGAGTGTACGGGATCCTTGGAAGTCTCCAGAGTCCCAAGGAAATGGACCAGTTTCGAGGAATCCGATGGGGGGCGCCGGTTGCCGAGGTGTCCGGCCTGAGACCCTTGGCCGAAGACGGGGAGCTGGTATTCTACGTCAGGGATGGAGATAAGCTCAGCATCGAGAATGTGGAAGTGAACCAGGTGGTGTACGGCTTCTATAAAGGACGGTTTTACAACGCTATCGTCTACTACAGGACCGCCGGCAACTTTTCCATGCTCAAGGACCACCTCTATGGTCAGCTCGGAAACGCCTACCATCCCGTTTACTCCGAAAAAAGATACTTCTGGGACGGCGACAAGGTCAGCGTGTTGCTGACCTTTGACGATGCTTCCGACGAGGGCAGGATCTCCTTTCTTTATAAACCCATCGCCGGTGAGGTGGTGCCGAAAGAGGAACAAGAAAAGAAAGGGGATGGTGTTGATGATGGGCAATGAGGACGCTTGCGGAAGGTCGGCGCCTGCCGCGGAAGCCATCCCTGGGTGCCGCGGGAAGAAAGGGTCGACATTGAACTCGGCCCTGCCGGAATGGGCGAGGGCAAGGAATTGAGAGGTGTGTCCCCTGGGGGGCGAGAGGTTTACGGCTCCCGAGGGATGGGATCTTTAGATTGGCGGTCTCATATCTCCGGAGGTGCTTCCTCATCCGCGAAGGAGGCCAATTCACGGAGGAGCTTCAAGGATTCCCGGGCTTCTTCGGGGTCCACCTTGTGCAGTGCAAAACCTGCGTGCACAATGACGTAATCGCCCAGCTGGACACCTTCGGGCAAGAGCATGAGAGATGCCTTGCGGAGGGCCTCCCCTACTCGAACCGTCGCCATTTCATCCTCGATTTGAACAACCTCGGCCGGGATCGCCACGCACATGGAAAAATTCCTTTCTCATCGGAGCACGGCGGCGGAAGGGTCCTTGGAAGCATAGGTGCCGCCGGCTTTTTCAATTTCTTGTAACACAAGGTGCGTCATCGCCTCGATGCCGGATTGGACCGGTTCCGTCAGATCGAGGCCCCAGGGGGAAATATCCGCGGGTTCAATCCCGATCACCACAGCACTTGGAGAGTTCCCGAGGACTTCCGCATAGGCGAGGGCTTCCTGCAGATCCAGCTGGTGCATCGAGTTCTTGAAGGTGACTCGCTTGAACAGGTTCTCCCCGTCCAGGAAGTACAAGGTGCCGGGGGCTCCGCCGTTCTGCACGGCGTCCACGAGGATGAGGTGATCGGCCTGGGAGATGGGATCGAGCAGTCTCAACCCGAGAGTCCCTCCGTCCAGGAGAGTGACGTTGGGAGAGAAGGAATATCCGGCTTCGAGGGCTTCGATGACCCGGACTCCCGCGCCCTCGTCCCGCAGCAAAATGTTGCCGACCCCCAGGACGAGGATTCGTTTTTCACCCATGGGAAACCTCACGCCTTTGCAAATCGTTGCGGGCAAAAGACAGGAACCCGGCCGGGCAGCCAGGTTCCCACCTGCAGGAAGGGTATCTCGATGGTATCTGCTAGACAACCTTAAACTTGTAAACCTCGTTGGTTTGCGGGTCGATCACGTGAACCCCGCAGGCGATGCAGGGATCGAAGGAGTGAATGGTCCGCAGAATTTCCACCGGCCGTTTGGGATCCGCCACAGGAGTGCCCACAAGAGCTTCCTCGAGAGGCCCCGGTTTATTGGCCGCACAGCGAGGCCCGAGATTCCAGGTGGAAGGTACCACCAGCTGATAGTTGCCGATCTTCTGGTCCTTGATCTCGATCCAGTGGCCCAGGGCGCCGCGGGGTACGTCGTTGAGACCCATTCCCATGGCCTGGGCCGGCATTTCGTAGGGCTGATAGGTCTGGGTGTCCCCTTTTTTCAAATTTTCCACCAGTTGTCCCATCCACCCTTCCATGGCTTCGCCGATGATCTTGGTCTCGAGGGCACGGGCGGCGGTCCTTCCCAGGGTGGAGAACAGGGCTTCCTGGGGGACCTTGAGGGTTTTGAGCAGCCCATCCACAGCTTTTTTTGTTGGTGCATGCCCCTTGCCGTAGGCGATCAGCACCCGGGCCAGGGGGCCGACTTCCATGGGCTCGCCGTTGTAGCGTGGCGCCTTCATCCAGCTGTAGCGCTTCCCGACATCCAGGTCTTCATACTTGGGCTTGGTTTCCCCCTTGGCGGGAGGCAGAGCTCTGTCGCCCTCGTACCAGCTGTGTTTGACATGCTCTTCGATGAGGCTGATGTCCACGGGCTGGACGTTGGCCACCTTTCGTTTGAAGATGGCGCCTCTTGGGAAGAACAGACTTTCGGGTTCCTTGTCGCTCTGGGGGAATTCCCCGTAGGCAAGGAAATTGGTGGTACCCCCGATTCTCCCCCAGTCCTTGTAAAATCCGGCAACGGCGACCACATCCGGAATATATACGTTGTTCACGAAGTCCATGGTTTCCTTCCAGAGGTACTTGAACTCCGCGATGCGATCCGCATTGAGATCCGCCACGCAAGTGACCCCCCCCACCACCAGGCTCTGCAGGTGCGGGTTCTTCGCTCCGAAGACGGCGTGCATTCGAGCGGTGCGAGCCTGCTGGCGCAGGGCGTCCAGATAATGTTTCACAGCGATCAGATTCACTTCGGGAGGCAGCTTATAGGCCGGATGTCCCCAATACCCATTGTTGAACAGTCCGAGCTGTCCGCTGTCCACAAACTTCTTCACCCTTGCCTTGACCGCCTTGAATTCGTTGACATTTCCTCCGGCCGGAGACACCTGGTCCGCCAGGGTCGCCGCCTTCTTTGGATCCGCCTTCAGAGAACTGACCACATCCACCCAGTCCAGAGCATGCAGGTGGTAAAAATGGACGATGTGGTCGTGCAGGAACTGGGCTCCCATGAGGAGGTTTCGGATGAGGCGGGCATTGTCGGGGATTTTCGCTCCCACGGCGTCGTCCACACTTCGAACGGACGCCAGGCCATGGACGTAAGTGCAGACCCCGCAGGCTCTTTGGGTAAACAGCCAGGCGTCCCGGGGATCCCGCCCCTGGAGGATGATCTCGAGGCCGCGGAAAAGGGTGGAACTGCTCCATGCGTTCTTTACCTTCCCCTCACCCACTTCCACCTCTATTCTCAAGTGACCCTCAATACGGGTAATGGGGTCAACGACAACTCGCTGTGCCATAACTCTCTTCTCCTTATATCGATGGTGAAGGCTTCCTGCCGTCATTATCCGGGTTGCTGGTCGAGATATGCACCCCTCAGGTTAGAGAGACTTGTAGAAGGGGGACATCTTGTCCCAGAAGTCGGGCTCACTGCACCCAATGCAGGGATGCCCCGCCTGCACGGGCCAATTGGTGCCGTCATTCCATTTGACGATGGCGCAGTTGTTGTACGTTTCCGGCCCCTTGCAGCCCACCTGGAACAGACAGTATCCCAGTGCGGCTTCCTTGGACCCGAATTCCGTGACGAACTCGCCCATCTCGTAGTGCGACCGTCGAGGACAGGTGTCGTGGATGGTCTTGCCGTAGGCGAAAAGAGGTCGTTTCTTGGTGTCCAGGTCGGGGAGTTTTCCGAAGAGTAGAAAGTTGACGATAGTGGCGACAAGATTGATGCCGTTGGGGGGACATCCAGGGATCTTCACCACCGGAGTGGTCAGGTCGGGCCCAAGGGCCGATTCCAGATCCTTGGACCCCGTGGGGTTGGGTTTGGCTGATGGAATACCTCCAAAGGAAGAACAGGATCCCATGCAAATGTTGGCCAGGGCCTTGGGACAGATCTCCTTGGCGATCTCCAGCATGGTCTTCCCGTTGATCATCCCGTAGATGCCGTTTTCTGCCGTCGGGATGGCTCCCTCCACCACACAGATGAACTTCCCAGGATGCTTATTGACGGTCGCATGGAGGGCGTCTTCGACCTGTTGGCCGGAAGCGGCCATGAGCGTTTCGCTGTAATCCAGGGAAATGGTTTCCAAAAGAAGTTCATCAATCCATGGGTAGGTGGTTCGGAGCAAAGATTCCACGCAGCCGGTACATTCAGAGAAGGAGAGCCAGACCACCGGAGGTCGCTGGGGAGCCGTGAGAGCTTCGGCAACCTTGGGGGCCATGGAAGGGGCCAGACCCATGGTAGCGGAAACAAAGCTGCAGAACTTGAGAAAGTCTCTTCGGGAAACCCCTTTTTGTTCCAATTGTGCAAATACAGTTTCCTTTTTCATGCCTAAGCCTCCTGATCAAGGTGTCGCCAAAGTCCGTGCACGGATAAGCCCCCTATCGCCTGCCTGCAACCGCGCACTCTGCCCGCTCCTGCCTGGAATCATACATCACTAGTCTCTCAACGAGGTTAACTCAACGATGGATCGAAGACGGGCGCCGGGAAAATCAGCGGAGGTTGATGAAAAAAACGGGAAATTACTGTCCGTGGAACGATGTTAAAG
>JAGPLX010000028.1:0-13209 GCA_018053185.1 Syntrophobacteraceae bacterium | reverse complement strand
ACTAGTTGGCGATGACCTCGGCCAGCTTGTCCAATATCCTCTTGGGGACGGGATAGGCGTCTTTCACAAGGTATAAACCCAGCAACTGGGCGTCAAAGCCGATTGCCTCCGCAGCCTGTGCCACCGTCATTCCCTTCTGTTCCATCTGTTGGATCAGTTCCAGCTTCTGTGTCACCATGGTCTCTCTCCTCTTGTGTTCAATCGTTCTCTTCTCTATCCATCTACCCACAACCATTGGACCCGCAACGGTTCCGAAGGACTTACTCATCCAACCCACTTCTGCCCGAGCCACAAGGCGTAATGATCCACCTGCCGCTTTTCGCCTGGATCGCCCCAGGGTAGCGAACGAAAAAGCAAAAGGCCACAAGGATCTTTCTCATGGCCTTTTGCTATTGGTTAGGGAACCCTCAGAATTTTAGAGATCGAGAAAAGAAGGTGAATTTCAGCCACTTGCGACCACCTCAGACCCAGATCCATCCATCGCTTGAACCCGCGCCACAAACACCACGAGAGAGAGAAATTCCACCATTGTCACAGGAGCATTCACAAGAGCATCCGCTGCAGCTTGTACGATAGCGCCACGATGTCGCTTTCACCTGAACCGGTACACTCACTTATTCACGCGAATTCCACTCGAACCGTCACATTCGCTTCTGAGATTCCCTACACACAAACGGAGACAGGCGCGTCCTCGCGAGCCTACAGGAGCTTTCAACTTGTCACTTGATGATATGGTTCTCTTGACGTTTCAACCGAACGCGCACATGAAGAAGACAACGCCGTCTCGAGATCAACCAGATCGAAGGGCTTCTTGAGAAAGGCATGAACATCCAGCCGACCAACTTCGCTCACCACTGCCTGCAGATCGAACTCGGAAATCAGAATCGCTTTCACATCAGGAACCACCCGCTTGAGCTGCTCGAGCAACTTGACCCCGTCGGCGTCTGGGAGCCGTAATTCCGAAATCACGATGTCATGACGATGTTTCTGTACCAACACAAGCGCCTCACGAGCAGTAGAGCAACTCTCGAAGACATAGCCCGCCCGTTCCAAGAATTTTGTCAAAGAGCGCCCTAAAGGAGGATCATCTTCCACCAACAATACCCGAACTTGATAATCCACTGTCAGCCTCCGTCGCCTAGAGGGAGCAAAGGCCGTGCCATACTTGGACTATCAAGCCTCACCTCGAACAGGGACGAATCCCGTGGAAATACCGCCTGCGAATGGGAGGAAAGTGGAGAATAATGTCCAGGGTCAAAGGGGCCGGGGAGATCTGATTGCTAGATAAAGTCAGTAAAGTCAATATGTTAATGATGTAGTGAAGAGTATTGATCAAGCCGGGAGGAAATTGAGGAATATTCTTCAGTCCTCTACTCCAAACTTCTTGAGACGGTAGATCAAGATATGTCGAGGGAGGGACAGAAAGCGTGCCGTTTTGGATTTGTTGCGGCGGCATTTCTCGTAAGCCTGCAAGATGATTTCCCTTTCCATCTGTTCCAGGGAGATCCCTTCCTCGGGAAGCTCGATGTGAAAGCCTGGTGAACCCTCCCGTGCGGATTCGCTTGACTGTTGACCCAGAAAATTGAGGTGGCGGCCCAGAATGATCTCGTCGTTTTCCAGGAGCACCACTCGCTCGATGGTGTTTCTCAGTTCCCGGACATTCCCCTGCCAGGGATGAGTGAGAAGGATGAGCTCCGCTTCAGGACTCAGCCGGCGAAATCGCTTGCCGTATTTGTCGTTGAAATCTTCCATGAAGAACTGGGCAAGAGGCAGGATGTCCTCTGGGCGTTCCCGCAGGGAGGGCAGGTCCAAGCGAATGGTGGCCAGGCGAAAGTAAAGGTCCTTTCGAAATCTCCCGGATTCCGCAGCCTGCCATAGGTCTTCGTTGCACGCGGAGACGATCCGGATATCCACCGTCCTCCTGCGGGTGCCCCCCAGGGGAAAGAACTCCTTTTCCTCGAGGACACGCAGCAACTTGGCCTGGATTTCCGGGTGCAGGTCCACCACCTCGTCCAGCAGGAGGGTACCTCCGTCGGCCACCTCGAGGAGCCCCTGCTTTCCCTCGGACCTGGCCCCCGTAAACGCCCCTTTTTCATAACCGAACAGCTCCGATTCGATGATCTCCGAACTGAACGCCGCGCAATTCAAGGCTACGAAGGGATAGGCGGCTCGAGGGCTCTGGGAGTGGATCAGTCGCGCAAACAACTCCTTTCCGACTCCGCTCTGCCCCTGAATCAAGACCCCGGCATCCCGGCTCTGGGCACTCTTGACGGCCAGTACCTGCGCCTCGAGGAATTTCGGGTTTCTTCCAATCAGCCGGTCCACTTTCTGCAGGCGCTGGACTTCCTGCCGCAGGCGATCCACCTCATTCTTGAGACCGGCATGTTCCAGGGCCTTCTGAACGGTCATTTCGAATTCGTCCAGATCCACGGGTTTGACCAGGTAATCGAAAGCCCCCAACCGAATGGCCGCCACAATGTCCTTTACATGTTCATAAGCGGTGATCATCACGACCGTCGGGGAAGGGCGCAATTCCTTGAATCGGGGCAGGATTTCCAGACCGCTGACATCGGGAAGTCCAATGTCCAGGAGCACCAGGTCGGGTTCTTCCCGGTATGCAAGCTCGAGTGCCTTCTCTCCCGTTCTCGCTTCGATGACGATATATTGCTTTTCCAGCAGACGGCAGAGTGCCGAACGAAATGAGGCCTCGTCGTCCACGATCAGGATTTTATGTTTCTCACGCATCAGGGGGTGGCTCCTTGCTTCTTGGGAGGTTTCCAGTGGAATCCCGGCGGCTTCCGTCATTTCAACAGGAGGGCGGCCGTACGCCGGACAATCTTCCTTTCCGGACTTGATCGGAAACGGTTCGGACCCGGTCCATGACGTGGTGCGGATCAATCCCCATCACTTGCCTATCGGCCAGAACCTGCCTGCCTCCCACCCATACGTGGCGAACATCGCTTCCTTTCACCGCATAGACAAGGTGAGAGACAGGGTCGTAGACGGGTGTCAAATGTGGCTGGTTGAAGTCGATGGCTACGATGTCCGCTTTCTTCCCGATCTTCAGGCTGCCGAGATCGTCTTCCCAGTGGAGCACTCCGGCACCGCCCAGGGTTGCCAGGTCGAGGATCCTGCTCGCTCTCCCCGCGGCCGGGTCCGATCGAAACACCTTCTCAAGCTTTGCCGCCCTGTCCATTTCAGAGAATAAATCCAGGTCGTTGTTGCAGGCACAACCATCTGTTCCCAGGCCGACTTTGACTCCACAGGTGAGGAGATCGGTGAGAGGACAGACTCCCGAAGCCAATTTCATGTTGCTTTCGGGATTATGGGAAATCCCCACCCCCCTCCGGGCCAGGAGGTCGATTTCCGGCTCGCTCAACCACACTGCGTGAGCACAGAGGGTCCATTCATCGAGAATGCCCAGCCGGTCCAGGTAGAAAGCGGGAGATACCCCGTGAAGGTCCGTGAGCTTTCGGACTTCCGACGCCGTCTCCGAGAGGTGGGTTTGAAAGAGGATTCCTCGTTCCCTGCAGAGTGCTTTGGCCCAGGTGAGGGTTTGGGACGAACAGGTGTAGGGCGCGTGACAAAAAAGAGAAGGGCGTACCGTCGGGTCCCCCCAGGGGAACGAGTTTAGAAAAGACTCGGCCCTTTTCCGTGACCTGGTGGGGTCGGGGCAGTCGGGAGAGGGAAAATCCAGGATCCCCTGCCCCAGGACGCCGCGCAATCCGGCGTCCAGGACCGCGCGAGTTGCGGCCTCCTCAAAAAAGTACCCGTCACAAACCGTGGTAATCCCGTTCTTGATCATCTCAACGGCCGACAGGAGAGTTCCCCAGTAAACGGTTTCCTCGGTCATGATTGCAGCTTCGACCGGGAAGATGACCTCGTGGAGCCAGCGGTCCAGGGGGAGGTCGTCCTCCAATCCCCTCAGGCAGCTCATGGCCGCGTGACCATGGGTATTGATCAACCCGGGGATGAGGACATGACCCTCGAGGCTCATCTCCCGGCGGCCGCGGTATTGTCGCCGCAGCAAGGTCGCAGGGCCCACGGCCTCCAGCACGTCTCCCTCGATGGCCACTCCTCCTCCTGGGATGCAACCCGACTGTTCGTCACAGGTCACGATCCAATCGGCATTCAGGAGAAGCCAGTCCACGCTCCGGGGAGGTGAATCAGCCGATGATGGAACGCAGGGATCGCGCAAATCCTCGGACATGATGCATCACCTCATCCACGTCGAACGTGAGAATCCGTCGGTTTTCCATGACCGGACGACCGTGTATGATGCTGTGGCGGACATCGGAGCCGCGGGCTGCATACACAAGGTGGCTCGCGATTTCGTAGAGAGGAGTGAGGTGGGGGCGGTTGAAATCCACAACAATGATATCCGCCAGAGCGCCGACCGAGATCTCCCCGAGCGGAGCACCGTAACCCAGGGCTTTGGCTCCGTTGGGAGCGGCCATGTGAAGGACGGTTCTTGCGGGAAGCACGGTAGGATCCAGGGAAGATACCTTATGGAGCTTGGCGCAGGTGTCCATCTCGGCGAAAAGGTCCAGGTCGTTGTTGCTGGCGCAGCCGTCCGTTCCCAGGGCTACGTTCACTCCTCGGCTGAGCAAAGAAGGCACAGGAGCGATTCCTGAAGCCAGCTTCATATTGCTTTCGGGATTGTGGACCACCGGAACCTGGTTTTCGGCCAGTAATTCCATGTCCCGGTCATCCAGTGCCACGCAATGGAGGGCCACGAAGTTCGGCCCGAGGAGCCCGATGCGGTCCAGATGAGCGACGGGACGAAGGCCGTAGCGAGCCCGGACCTGCTCTACTTCCGACTCGTTTTCCGAAACGTGCATGATGACGGGAACCCGAAGGCGATCGCTCAAGTCCCGGCAGGTTTGAAGCAATTTCGGAGAACAGGTATAGGGTGCGTGGGGCTCTATGGCGATTCGGACCAGAGGGTCCCCGGTCCACCGTTCGATCAGGGACTGGGTGAAACGAAGTCCTTCCTCGATGGGACCGTAGTGGGGAGAAGGAAAATCATAGAGCACCTCCCCGACCACCGCCCTCATTCCCGCCCTCTTGGCGGCTTCGGCCGCCTTGTGTTCGAAGAGGTACATGTCACAGAAGGTGGTGGTTCCGGAAAGAATCATCTCGGCACACGCCAAAAGAGTCCCCCAGTAGACCCACTCCTCGGTGAGCCGCCGCTCTGCGGGGAAAATATGGTTTTGCAGCCAGTCCATCAGAGGAAGGTCGTCGGCAAGGCCTCGAAAGATGGTCATGGCCGCATGGGTGTGCGCGTTGATCAACCCGGGCATCACCACGCAGCCGCCGACATCGAGGGTCCTTGCCGCCCGGACGGGAGGACCGTCCGGCTCGATGGGGCCGACGGCCACGATTTCGGAGCCTCGAACGGCCACCATTCCACGCTCGTATCGATGGTCCCGTGCATCCAGGGTGAGCACCCGGCCGTTCACGAGGAGAAGATCCACCTCCATGGGTTCCGTGGAATTCGCGCTGGGTGTTGACATGATCGGACCTGCTCTCCCGAAGAACCGTATCCTTTTTGTTGAAGAGGTACAACCGGGGGCCTCGGCACAAGGTCCCTTCACTCCCGGGGCATTTCCTGCCGGAGACGATTCCAGGGAGGAAACCGCTCCTCACACCTGGGGCAGAACGCGGGCCAGGAGCCGGGCCAACTGAGGTCCGGCCTTCTCCGCCGTTGCAATTACGTCCTCGATGGTTGCCGGCTGATAGTGATCGGGAAGGTTCACGTTGGTGACGACGGAGATTCCGAGGACTTCCATGGCGGCCTGGACGGCCGTGATGACTTCCATGATGACGGACATTCCCACCGCATCGGCCCCGATCCCTCGAAGAAACCGGGTCTCCGCGGCCGTCTCGAGGCTTGGACCGAGCACTCCCACGTAAACCCCACGCTGCAGGAGAAGCCCTTCCTGGAGGGACGATCGCAGGGCGATCGCTCCCAGTCTCCGGCTGTATGGTTGGGTCATGTCCGGAAAGCGGAGTCCCCATTCCTCGACGTGCGGACCCACCAGGGGATTGTGACCTGTGAGGTTGATGTGGTCGGTGATGAGCATCAGGTCCCCGGGCTGGAAACACGGGTTGAGACCGCCGGCGGCGTTTGAGAGGATGAGAGCCCGGACGCCCAGCTCCTTCATGACCCGAACGGGGAAGGAAATCTGTCGTGGGGTATAGCCTTCGTAGAGGTGAAAGCGGCCCTGCATGGCCAGGACGCCCTTCTCCATCCATCTTCCGCCCAAGAGCAGTCCACGGTGGCTTTCCACGGTCGATATCGGAAAGTACGGGATGTCCGCATAAGGGATGGTCACGGGTTCCGAGATCTCTTCCACCACTCTTCCCAACCCGGTCCCCAGGATCAGGCCGACCTCCGGAACCGTCCTCAAATGTTCACTGATGAAATCGCTTGCTTTCCGCACTTGGTTGCGAAAGGGTTCCATGGTCTCACCTCGCCTGGCCCGAGATCCTTCCATCGTCTCTTTTTCAATTTCAAAGGAGATCGGCTTGCGGTCAGGCCGCCACCGCCTAAACCGGTTCAGACAATTGACACAACCCAAGAGATTTGTAAAGATTTCTCAGCAAAGTCCTGTTGACACAAGTTTCTGCGCTCCCCCTGCCATGCTCTCTCGAAGGGTGTCGAGAATATCCCGAGCCGCCGTTTCGAGTGGAACGCGGAGACGGCAGTTGCTGTGTGTGGGAATGAGATCTTTGCCTGCGCTCGAGAGATACTCAGGGGACACCTTTTCATGGAAGTGCCCGGGCGCGCAGGTCCTTCCGAGGCCATGGCCCCGCGCGGTCGTCGCCGATACGGGATTCTATGCTGGAAGAACCGTCGATTCATCGTTTTGCGAAGGATTCCGGGACATGGTTTCCCATCCACTATCCCTCTGAGCTTCCGATCACATCCAGGAAGGGGGAGATCCTGGAGGCCATCAGGAACCATCCGGTTGTGGTCATTACGGGTGAGACCGGTTCTGGAAAGAGCACTCAGATCCCCAAGATGTGTCTCGAGGCCGGTCTTGGAACTTCGGGCCGGATTGGATGTACCCAGCCCAGGAGGATTGCGGCCGTCACCCTGGCGAACCGGGTGGCGGAAGAGTTGGGCCCGAGGGGTCCTCAACTGGTGGGCTACAAGATTCGCTTTCGAGACTGCACCCAGAGGTCCAACCGGATCAAGTTCATGACGGATGGAATCCTGCTGGCGGAGGCTCAGAAGGATCGGTTCTTTCGCGCCTACAGCGCCCTCATCATCGATGAAGCCCACGAAAGGACCCTGAACATTGATTTCCTGTTGGGGATCCTTCGGGGAGTCCTTCCCAAGCGGCCGGATCTTCGAGTCATCATCACCTCGGCCACCATCAATCCCGAAAAATTCTCCCAGGCCTTTGGAGGTGCCCCCATTCTCGAGGTGAGCGGTCGGACCTACCCGGTGCGGGTGGTGTATCGACCTCTCCTCGAGGGGGTTGAAGACCCCGATGAGGTCACACCCATCGATCAGGTCCTGGCGTCCATCCATGAGATCAAAGCCGGTTCCGGCCCGGATCGCCGGGGGGACATCCTGGTCTTCATGCCCACCGAAAGCGACATTCGCGAGACGGTTCAGCGGATCGAGGAGAGAAGGTACCCCAATACCCTGGTCATGCCTCTTTTCGGCCGCATGGCGGCCTCGGACCAGCAGAGGATCTTCCAGGACACTCCCCAGGACAAGATCGTTGCGGCCACCAACATCGCCGAGACCTCCATCACCATCCCTCGAATCAAGTACGTGGTGGACACGGGGCTGGCGCGCATCTCCCAGTACAATTCCAGGTCCGGAACCCGGAGTCTTCCCGTGGTTCCCATCTCCCGGGCCAGTGCAGACCAGCGCAAGGGTCGCTGCGGAAGGGTGGGACCGGGAACCTGTTTTCGCCTCTACTCCGAGGAAGATTACCTCTCACGGTCGGCCTATACTCTCCCGGAGATCCAGAGAGCGAACCTTGCCGAGGTGATCCTGCGGATGCTCTATCTTCGACTGGGAGACATCCGGGAATTCCCGTTCCTGGATCCTCCGTCCTCGGGGGCGGTCCGGGATGCTTTTGCCGTCTTGAGGGAATTGGGGGCCGTGGACGACCAACGCCGTCTCACTCCTTCGGGGCGTGTCATGGCCCGGCTTCCCCTGGATCCACGGATTGCCAAAATGCTGCTCCAGGCGGAAAGGGAAGGGGCACTCCGGGAGATGGTCGTCCTGGCGTCGGTTCTGAGTATCCAGGACCCCAGGGAAAGGCCCCTCGAGAAAGAGGTCCAGGCGGATCAGAGACACGCGATGTTTCGAGACCCCAGATCCGACTTTGTAACTCTCCTGAAGATCTGGGATGCAAGTCTGCGGGCGGGATCAAGGTCTCCGGGGGACCTTCCGGAGATCTCCCCCCACGTGAACTCCCCGGGGTCCCGCGAGGGGAAGTCCATACAGGAGGGGTCTGGGGAATCGAAAGAAACCGGGTCTCCCGGTCCCCTCTCGCCGGAAGGAACTCCGTGGGAGCTGGAGCTCAAAGGCCGGAGCGGGGTTCGACTGCGGAAATTCTGTCGAGAGAATTTTCTGTCCTACCGGCGCATGAGGGAATGGAGAGACGTTCATGGGGAGATCTGGGATATTCTTGAGGAGATGGGTGGGTTTAGGGTCAATGAGCGCCCCGCCTCCTACGAGGGAATACACCGGGCCGTTCTGAGCGGGTACCTGAGTCATCTCGCCGTGCGGAAGGAGAAGAACCTGTATCTGGGGTCGCGGAACCGGCGTCTCATGATCTTTCCCGGCTCCGGCCTGTTCAACAGGGGAGGGGCCTGGATCGTATCCGCCGAAGTAATTCACACCTCCCGACTGTACGCGAGGCAAGCGGCGGTCGTCGAACCGCAGTGGGCCGAGGACCTCGGGAAACATTTGTGTCGGTATTCCTATTCCGAACCCCACTGGGAGAAGGGCAGGGGAGAAGTGGTGGCTTACGAACGCGTCAGCCTCTACGGTTTGCCCATCGTGGAAGGAAGAAAGGTCCACTACCATCGGATTCGCCCGGAAGAGGCCCGGTCCATCTTCATTCGATCCGCCCTGGTGGAAGGGGAAATCCGGGGGGCCTACGGATTCCTCGATCACAATCGAAAGCTCATCGAGCAGATCGAAGAGTTCGAGAACATGACTCGCCGTCGCGATCTTCTCGTGGACGAGGAAAAGATCTACCAATTCTACGACCGGAGGTTGCCCGACTTTGCCGATGCCAGATCGTTGGAGAGGTTCGTCAAGGAAGGGGGGGATGCTCACCTTCGCATGACGGAAAAAGACCTGCTGCAAACGGAGGTGGATTTGGGGCTCCTCGAACAGTTTCCGACGGTCCTGACCTCGGAGAATGTCCGCCTGCCTCTTCGATACGCCTTTCAGCCCGGTGAGGCCGAGGACGGGGTGACTGTGTCCATTCCCTCACACCTGCTTCCCCGCCTTCGCCCGGAAGTCTTTCCCTGGCTTGTGCCGGGGATGCTCCAGGAAAAGGTCACCGCCCTGCTCAAGGCCCTGCCCAAGGCTATCCGACGGCAACTGGTCCCGCTCACGGGCACGGTGGACCGGGTATTATCGTGTCTTTCTTTTGGAAAGGGGGATTTCTTCGAGGAACTGAGTCGCTGCGTTCAGCAGGTGACCGGAGTCCGTGTGCCGGTGGAGCTGTGGAACCGGGAAGCCCTGCCGAACCATCTCCAGATGCGCTTCGAGCTGCTGGACCCGCAGGGGCGGATCATGGCAACGGGTCGGGATTTGCCCCCCCTGGCGTCGGAGCTGTCCCAGGAAGCCCCGGACCCGGCGTGGGAAACCGCACGCTCCCAGTGGGAAAAGAGGGGGCTTGTCTCGTGGGATTTCGGGGATTTGCCCCATGAAATTGAAATCGGAACCGACGCCCTGGGAAACCCTCGATACGCCTACCCCATGCTGGTGGCGGAGGAAGACGGGGTGGCTCTGCGCCTGTCGAGAAATCCGGACGAGGCTCAAACACAGACTCCGGGGGGGTTGCTGCGTTTGATCGAGGTAGCCTTCGCCCAGGAGCTCAAGCACTTGAAGAGACAGTGGACCTTTCCTGATCACATGAACGCCATGGTGTTTTTCATGGGGAATCGGAACCAAGCAGACCGGATGCTTCGGGAATTCATCCTCCGAGAAATCTTTGAGCTTCGGGATCCCCAATGGCCGGACCGGCGGAAATTCGAGCAGAGTATCCAGCGGGTGAGGGGACACCTGGCCGAAATGGGGAGAGCCATTTGGGAAGAGGTCCTGGCTTTGGTTCAAGAACGAAGCTTCGCCCACACCGAGCTTCGGCGATATCTCGCCATGGCTGGAGACAACCAGGCGGTCCGGGAACGGCTGAGCCTGATGTCCGCGGAGTTGGAAGAACTGATCCCGAAAGATTTCCTGGAACGTTACGGACGCTCACGCCTTCAAGAACTTCCTCGGTACCTCAAGGCGCTGACCCTCAGGGCGGAAAGGGCCTATGCGGCCCCCGAAAAGGATCGAACCAAGTCTGCCTCCCTGGAGGTCCACCTGCAACGGTACGGACAAATGCGGGAATATCTCCGAAGCCACCAGGATAAAGTCATACGATTGCGGCAAATTCTGGACGATTTCCGCTGGATGCTGGAAGAATACAAGGTGAGCCTCTTTGCACCGGAGGTCAAGACCCGCATTCGGGTATCCCCCCGGCGCCTCGAGGAGAAGTGGGTCGAGTGGAACGCTGTGAAGGAAGCAGTCCATGAATCTTCACCTGCTGGATGACCCTGCCGCACTACGGTCCCTCATCGTGGATTTGCTCCGCCGGAAATGCGGCGACGAATCCCTTTTCAGGAATGAGGCCTGTGACGGGGTGAGATCATCGAGCGTCATGCTGCTCCTGGGACAAAAAGTCTTGGAGGACTCCGGGACCTCGGAGACCTGCCTGATCCTTAACAAGAGGTCCTGGAGAGTGCGCCAGGCAGGGGACCTCTGTTGTCCGGGCGGCACCATGGAAGGGCGCCTGGACGGGCAGCTGGCCAGGTTGCTCACCCTGCCGGGCTCCCCCTTGACCCGTTGGCCTCACTGGCGCCGCCTGAGGTCCCAAAGTCCGGCCAGGGCAGTGCTCCTGTCCCAGCTGCTCGCTACAGGACTCAGGGAGAGCTGGGAAGAAATGCGGCTGGTACCTGTATGGGTGCGCTTCCTGGGACCTCTTCCTTCCCAGTGCCTGCTGGCCTTTCGCAGGGTGATTCATCCCATGGTGGGATGGGTCTCCCGGCAGAAGCGATTCTTTCCCAGTTGGGAGGTGGAAAGGATTGTCTGGATTCCTCTTCGGTTTCTCCTCCATGAATCCAGATATGCCCGGTACTACCTGCATGTTCCGCCAGAGCTCGAGAAACGGCTTAACCGGCGCAGCCAGGATTATCCGTGTTTTGTGCATGAAGACGAAGGAGGCAGGGAGCTCCTTTGGGGAGCCACCTTTCGAATTGTGACCTACCTGGTAAACCTCCTTTTCGGCTTTCGTCCTCCACCCCTTCACTCTCTTCCTTTGATCACGGGGGTGCTGGACGAGGGCTATGTTTACGGAAGAGACCGTGAAACCGCCGCAGGAGGAAAGAATGACCAAGGAAGGTGATGTGGTGCTCGTGTACATGGAAGGCAAGCCGGCTTTTTTTGCCCGGATCGAGGCAGTCACCCCTGACAGCAAGCCCGATTGGTACCAGGTGAAGATGCTGGTGCTCCAGGTTCCCCTGGTGGTGATCACATGGATTCTTCGTCATGCATACATCAATGGCGAGGAATTTACCATGGGGGGACGTCCGATGAAGATGGTGAAGGTGGTGTCCCCGGAAAAGTCCGGCGAAGAAGAATCGTCTTTACCCAAGGGGGCTGAACCCGAGATCGAGGCTGCCAATCCCGAAAGCGGTGGCGAAAAGAGGAAGGTGATCTCCCTTGCGGACCGACGCAAGAAGGAACCCACCCGGTAAGGGATCGGATTTAACCTCTGAACGATCATCGGAGGAGTGCCCGGGCGCACGGAGAGCAGGGGGAGGGAAACGACGGCGGATCTGAAGGGAATGTGTCGGGATACCCTTCCCCCCACCTCCTTTGCCACGTTGAAGGTTCGGCCCTTCAGGAACTGATCTTGATGGATTCGAGGTTTTTCCGCGTGCTTTCCGAATACCAGATGGTGAGGAATTCCTCGATGGAAGCCTCCTCCAGTCTCGAGATCTCCTCGACGACCGGCTTTCGCAACAGGCCTTTGATGGCGGCAAAGGCAGCGCTGTCCCTGGCGGCGAGATCTCGAGCGACCCTCAGCGAATGGGCAAGAAGATCCTGCTCGGACGTCGTTTCATCGACCAGGCCCAGCTTCATGGCCTCTTCGGCCGAGTACATTTTCCCCGAGTAGAGAATTTCCTGGGCGTTCCTCGCACCCACCCAATACTTCAGGATCGCCACACTCCCGGCGAACACCGAGGAACCGAAACCGATTTCATTCAGGGATATCTTTGCCTTTCCAGTGACCATGACCCGATAGTCGCAGGCCGAAGCGAGCATGCAGCCTCCGGCAATGGTGTGGCCGTTCAAGGCCGCCACGACCGGCTTGGGAAATGCGAAGACGCTGAGGTAAAGGCGGCTGAATTTCCGGATGTACTTTCGGAAGGATTCGGGCGGGTGGTCCATGAATCCTGGAATATCGAACCCGAAACTGAAAAATTTGCCCGTTCCCGTGAGAATCACAGCCTTCGCCGTCGGATCTGCCTCGATGTCGGTGAAACAGTGGGAAATCTCCTCCACCAAGGGTTCGTTCAGTGCATTCACTTTCCCCCTCGACAGGGTGACCATTGCGATTTCATTATCTCTGTCGACCGTAACGAATTTCATTGCAGCCTCCTTGATGTGTCTGAAAAAGTTCCCTGGGGAACTATCCTACTGACATGGGTCCGAAATGAGGGAAACGGGATAACCTCCCCTGGGGGGCATTGTCCCTTGCCGGAAATCGAATGAAAAGGATGTCGGACGAAGCTGCTACGCGGCAAAAGTAATCCCAAATTAGGGCTAAAGTTTCGCACACCCCTCCGACGGGGGTTGATGAGAGAATCTTCAAGTACATCAAGCAAGTAGAAGAATTGATCCGGGTCAGAATTGATGCAAAGTAGCCGGCTTGACAACATTCGGAACAGGGG
>JAGPLX010000081.1 GCA_018053185.1 Syntrophobacteraceae bacterium | reverse complement strand
AGCATCCGCTCCGGCGAAAGCCCGGTCCGAGAGCAGGATGCCCCGGTCGGCTCCAAGGCTCATGCATTCCTTGAGAATACGATCCGCCGGGGGCGGTCCCATGCTGATGACGGTCACGAAGCCGCCGAAAGACTCTTTGATTTGTAGAGCTGCCTCCAGGGCGTGTTTGTCCAGCGGGTTGATCACGAGGGGTATTTCACATCTTGTCAGGGTTTTGGTGACGGGGTCTATCCTGATCCTGCAGATCTCTTTTGGATCAGGGACAGCCTTGACACACACAATGATATTCATGAAAGCCTCTTGATTGTGTTCGGTTGAGAGACGCTCTTTGGAAACCGCCGTCGAAAGCCCTTGGCTCAGGTGAGAACCCACCGAGCGATGATCACCTTCATGATGTCACTGGTTCCGGCGGAGGGTCCCAAAACGAACGCATCCCGCAGATAGCGGCTCACGGCATATTCTTCCATGCACCCATAACCGCCGTGGATGTCCACTGCCATTTTGGCGGCCTTTTGTGCTACCTCAGTGGTGAAATACTTGGCCACGGCGAATTCGTTGCTGCTGGGGTCTCCACGGTCCTGGAGGGCTGCGGCTCGATACGCCAGGAGGCGCCCGGCCTCGAGATCGATTTTCATCTCCGCCAGCTTGTTCTGAATGGTCTGGAGCACGCTGATGGGCTTTCCGTACAGGACTCGTTCCTTGGAAAACTTCACCGACGCCTCGAGACAGGCGGCATGAAGCCCGAGGGCACAGCCCACCATGCCCCCCCGCCCCACATCTCCGATGGCCGCCATGGTCACTCGCAGGCCTTTTCCTTCCGGACCCAGCAGGTTCTCGGCGGGCACCCGACATTTCTCGAGACTCAATTCCCCGGTGTTGCAGCCCCTCATGCCGACTTTGTGTTCTTCATGCGTTGCTTTGAAACCCTCGGTCCCCTTTTCGATGATCAAAGCCGAAAAAGCCTTGGGATCGTTTTCATCCTTGGCAAGCAGGGTGATGACGTCCGCGATATGGGCGTTGGTGATGAAGCATTTGCGGCCCGTGACCACGTAGTCGGATCCGTCCTTGACGTAGGTGGTGCGGCCGCCCGTAGGATCGGACCCTCCCGTTGGCTCCGTGACCGCAACCGTTGCCAGTCGTTCTCCCGTGGCCAGCTTCGGGAGATACCGCTTCTTTTGGGCATCGCTTCCGAATCGCACAATGGGGTCGATTCCCAGGGCAAAAACCTGGAGCATCATGGCCGTGGCGACGGAAATGCGGCTGATCTCCTCCAGAGCAATCATTCTAGCCACAAATCCGAGTCCGAGCCCCCCATATTCCTCGGGAATGGTGATGGCCATCATTTCTGCCTCGGCCAGGGCCCTGACCAGGTCCGGAGGAACCTTGCAGGTTTGTTCCATTTCGGGCACAAAGGGGGCCACACGGGTTTCGGCGAATTCCCGGGCCGCCTGGCGGAACATCTGCTGCTCTTCGGTGAAGGTAAAATCGATCATGGAATTTTCCTCCTCTGAGTTGGGGTGGAAGCTCCTGTACGGCTGGAATCGACCTGTTGGTCTTTTTCTCGCCCAAAAAATTTGCACCCACTGAGTGGTGCGTCAGTGAATCTGTCCCTTCAGGTAATGGATGATGGCCGTGATGGTGCGATTGAGCTGAAGTCTGGATTTTCCCTGTCCGTAGGTGACCGCTGCTCCCATGACGGCGGCAAAGACCACCTCCCCCACATCGTTCACGGACACACCTTCTTTGAGCTCCCCCCGTCTTTTGGATTCTTCGAGCAGTCGCAGGATCATCTTCCGAAGACTGGAAAAGCCGCTTTCGATCTCCATGGCAAGGTTGGGGTCCTGGTCGTCCAGGTCCACGGATAAGTTGATGAAGAAACACCCTCCCGGAAAAGCTTCGGCATCCAGCAGATAATTCTCCCCATAGTTTTCGATGAGTCGGACGAGTTTCTCGACGGGGCTGCTTGTCTGGTCCAGACCTACGAGATTTCTTTCGCGCCAGACAGCTCTTGCGTGGTCCACAACCGCCCGGAAGAGTTCTTCCTTGCTTTTGAAATGGTTATAGAGCCCACCCTTGGAAACTCCCGATGCCGCCATGATATCCTGGATGGAGGTGCTCATGTAGCCTTTGAGGGAGAAAAGTCTGGTTGCTTCGAGAATGATTTTTTCTTTCAGGTTCATGGGTCGCTCACATGGGCCCGGGAAATGTCCGACCGGTCGGTCTTATTTCTAGCCAAACTTCCGGTTTCTTGTCAAGAGAAAGCGACGAGACCTAAAATCGATAGGATCCGGGAAAATACCCGGGCATGCCGTTTCCCTGAAGATTTGTCCCGACGAACAGTTTTGCGGACTCCTTCCCGGGAACCTTTGCGCTGTCCTTCGATGCCATCTCGCTGGGGAGATCTCGCCGCATCGCCGGTGTTTCTTGCCGCCAGGAAATCCATTGACAAGACCACGGCAGATGTGATCCGCTATTGAAACCCGTCCATGGAGGCTCCGGCAGGGGGAGACAAGCAGGGTTTATGAGGCTGCCGACAAACCAGCTGACGATGATTCGGTCAATCCTTCTACTAAGCCGTAGGGGCGGAACCCGGCCTCAAACCGACAACTCGAATGGATTCCGGCTCTAAATTGACCCAAAGCTTAAGGATCGTCTCCAGGAGGACGGCTGATCGACAGGGAGTTTACCCGGCGCGTGCTGTTTACAAAGATAGCTTGGGAACGAGAGGAGGGGGGCGGTATGACGGCTGTCATGGGAACTTGATCTTGAAGAAACGGAAAGGGAAAAGGGCGAGAAGTGTCGGAGATTCAGCGACATATCCATTCATCGATCCAGGAGTTTTCACGCAGAAGAGGAATAGAGGAAAAGAAGATGCCGGAGTCCGAGAGGGTGGTCCGTGTATACAGTGTGTGCGCCGCGTGCAGCGCTCGGTGCCCCATCGAGGTAGAGGTCGAGAACGGTGCGATCAAACACATATGGGGGAATCCCCATCTCATGGGAGGGCGTTATCTTTGCCCCCGTGGAGCGGCTCAAAAGGTCTTCCAGACGGACACCGAACGGGTCCAGTACCCCATGATCCGCGACGGGGAACGGGGTTCGGGCAAATGGAGAAAGGCCTCCTGGGAAGAGGCCCTGGATTACGTGGCCGAAAAGCTTCGAAGCATCATGGATCAATACGGCGGGGAGAGCGTGGTCCTTGGGGACCGGGGCGGTCCCTTCACTGATCTGCACAAAGCGTTCATCAAGGCGCTGGGTTCCCCCAACTATTTCAACCAGCATGCCTGCTGTTCCAACAGTGTCCACAACGCCCACAATGCCATGGCGGGACAACGGCGCAATACAGTGACTTATGACTGGAAGAAATGCAGGTATACGATCCTGTATTCGAGAAACATCCTCGAATCCCTCGGGACCAAAGAGGCCAAGGACTTCATCGATGCCCGGGAAAGGGGAATGAAGGTCGTCTACCTCGACGCCCGCTGGACCTACACGGCAGCCAAGTCCGACCGCTTTTTCATCCTGAGGCCTGGCACCGACTACGCTTTCAATCTTGCCCTTATCCACGTGATCGTGAAGGAAAGGCTCTACGACGAGGAATTCGTTCGTGACTGGGTGGTGGGCATGAGGGAATTGACGGCCTTCATCGAGCCCTACACCCCCGAGTGGGCCGAGTCGGAAACGGGCATCTCCGCCGCGGAAATCCGGAAAGTGGCCCGTGAAGTTTCCGAGGCCGCTCCTTCGGTCATTTTCCACCAGGGCTGGATGACTGCTCGGAGCGAGGACGATTATTACTTCCGGCGATCCATTTATATCCTGTATGGATTGCTGGGAGCCTATGAAGCTCCGGGAGGGCTCCTGTTCAACAAGAACGAGACCCATTGCGGCTACAAGCCCCTGAGGAAATTCGTGGATCTTCCCCCAAAGGTCGAGAAAAAGCGGTTCGACGGCATCGGGTGGAAATACAAGCACCTGTCGGCGGACTACGGCCTCGGGCAAATGCTCCCCCACGCCATCCTGAACGAAGACCCTTACCCCATCAAGGCCTTCCTCTGTTACCGGTTCGACCCACTGTCTTCCTTTCCTGATCCCGAAACTTTCCAGAAAGGCCTCAAGAAACTGGACCTGCTGGTGTCCGTGGACGTCAATTACAGTCACATCGCCTGGGTGTCGGATGTGATTCTGCCCGAAGCCGTTTTTCTCGAACGGACGGACCCCGTCATCGTCAAGGGGGGACCCAAACCTGCCCTCTGGATTCGACGGCAGGCCGTTGAGCCTCGGTACGACAGTAAGCCCAAGTGGTGGATCATCAAGCAACTGGCGGAACGCCTGGGCGTCGGACGGTATTTTCCCTATAATACGGTGGAAGAAATGATCGCCTGGCAGCTTCAGGACATGGGGTTCACGCTCTCGGACTTTGAGGAGAAGGGCTGCATCGAGTTGTCCGGGGAACCGATCCTTTTTGATCGAAAAAGCGGCCTGCCTTTCAAGACGCCCTCGAAGAAGCTCGAGTTCGTTTCGAGCATGCTCGAGGAGAACGGAATCCCTTCTTTTCCTCCCTATCGAAGCCCGGAACCCCCTCCCAAAGGCCACTACCGGCTGATCACCGGCAAGATTGCCGTCCACACTCAGGGAACAACCCTCAATAACCCTTACCTCAATGAGATCCAGTCCGAGAACAAGCTTTGGATCAACAGCGGAGAAGCCGGGAAGCTCGGAATCCGGGCCGGAGATCGGGTCGAGGTCTCCATCGAGGACGTCACTCAGAGGGGTATTGCCGCGGTAAGTGACTTCATCCACCCGGAAGTCGTCTATACCCTGCATGGGTACGGCCGGGAAGTGCCCCTCCAGACGAGAGCCTACAAGAAGGGGATGAGGGACAACACTCTCATGAAAGGGTTGTTGAAGGTGGCCGTGGGGGGCAACTGTCCCCTCGCCCATTGTTACATCCGCATCAGGAAGGCGTCTCAGGGGCATGAAACGGAGGAGCAAAGTCGATGAGCAGCTACTACATCTATCAGGACCAGAAACGTTGCATCGGATGCCGGGCGTGCGAGGTGCACTGCAAGACCGAAAACAACGTGCCCGTGGGTCCCTGCTATTGTAAGATCATCCAGGTGGGGCCCGTAGTGCGGGGGAATATCCCCAGGGTCCACTTCGTCTTCATGCCCTGTTTCCATTGTGAGGTCCCCTGGTGTGTCTCCGCCTGTCCCACGGGCGCCATGCAGAAAAGGTCTCACGACGGCATTGTGTTTGTGGACCAGGCTTTGTGCGTCGGATGCAAGGCGTGTATCAGCGCATGTCCTTGGGGAGCTCCCCAGTGGAATCCCGGGACAGGAACCGTCATCAAGTGTGACTACTGCAAGGATCGAATCGACCGGGGGCTCGATCCGGCCTGTGTAACGGGGTGCACTACGGCGGCCCTCAGGTGGGTCCCGCCGGCGGAATCCTCCCGAATGAGGCGGGAATTCTTTGCACGAGCGTTGGCCGAAACCGGATCTGTTCTTTAAGGAGAGCTTTTCGAACAGAGACCGACCTGGGGTCTTTCGAGCCCACGTTCGTGGCGCGACGATACACCGCGAAGGACGAAGGTAGAAATGGGTGAGTGATCTTGGTGTCCCCCATACGCCGGTTCACCGGTTAGAGCATAAGCATCTCGGTGGAAACCCCTGTAACTGATCCAGGAAACTGCTGGGTCGTTCCGGAGCCGATTATGTCTTCCCGTTATCTTTTCCGTCCCGGGCCCAGAGCCGACAGGGATAGTGTGGTCTATGACACGGACGGGCTCAAGAGGGAGTCCTCCGCCCCCTGTCAGCTTCACTGTCCTGCCGGGATCGACGTCCCCTCCTACGTGGCCCTGGTCGGTCATGGACGATACGAGGAAGCGGTGGAGATCATCCGGCAAGACAATCCCTTCCCCTGGGTATGCGGTCTGGTTTGTCCGAACCCGTGTGAATCGTGGTGTCAGCGAAGGCACCTGGACAAACCCATCGCCATTAAGGACATCAAAGGCTTCGTCGGCAGGGTGATCTGGGAAAAAGGTCTTCCCTACCGAAATCCTTGGCCCAAGAACCGCTTCCATGAAAGAGTCGCCGTCATTGGGTCCGGTCCGGCCGGCCTCTCCGCGGCCTATTTCCTCGCCTGGGAAGGCTATCCGGTTACGGTGTTCGAATCCATGCACGAACCGGGCGGACTGCTGATGGCGGGGATTCCCGAATATCGCCTCCCGCGTCATGTGGTGCGTCGGGAGATCGAGGCCCTCAAGGAGATGGGGATCGAGATCGTGGTCAACACCCCCGTCGGCAGAGATCTCACCCTCGATCAGCTCCGCAGGGACGGCTACAAGGCCTTCTTCCTGGGCGTGGGCGCCTGGGACAGCGTTCGCATCGGAATCGAGGGAGAGGAGGAATTTCCCCAGGTGATCCCGGTGCTCGATTTTCTCAAGGAAGTGTCCTTCGGAAAGAAGATCAAGCCCGCCAACAGCGTGGCCGTCATTGGAGGTGGGAACGCCGCCGTCGATGCCGCACGCACGCTGGTTCGCCTGGGAGTCCAGTCCGTGAGCGTCGTGTATCGGAGGACACGATCCGAGATGCCGGCCCACTTCGAAGAGATCATCCAGATGGCCGAGGAAGGCATTCATGTTCATCAGCTCACCGTGCCGGTCAAGATCGGGGGAAGCTACGGCAAGGTGGATTACCTGGAATGCGTCATGGCCACCCTGGGAGAACCGGACGAATCCGGACGTCGCCGTCCCGTTCCCATACCCGGATCGAATTACCGCATGCCCGTGGGCGCCGTAGTGGCCGCCATCGGCCAGAGGACCAATGTGCTTGAGTACCCCGGGCTGGGAAATCTCGACCTGTCTCCCTCTGGAAACATCCAGGTTCGTGGGAACAGCCAGCAGACCAGCATTCCGGATGTCTTTGCCGGTGGCGACGCCGTCACGGGCCCTGCTACCGTCATCCAGGCTATCGCCGGCGGAAAGAGGGGGGCCGGGGGAATTCATGCCTACCTGCGGGGACTGGAATTTCCTGCCGAGGCACCTCCTCGCCCAAGATGCATGGTCGAACCTATTATCATGGATTATCAGCAAAAATCCTTCATCCAACGACAGGAAATTCCCCTCATCGACCTAGACCGCAGGATCCACACCTTCGATCAAGTCGAGTTGGGTCTGGACGAGATTGCCGCAAAAGAGGAAGCCAAGCGATGCATGCGCTGCGACGTGTGCGAGCGGTGCGGCAAGTGCGCCGAGGTATGCCACGAAAGGCTGGGAGTTTCGGCCATCTCCTTCCATCATTCGGGGGAGAGCTCGCTCATCCTCAAGGACTATGTCCACGGATTACCCCGATGCGTTGGGTGTGGTGCCTGCGTGAACATCTGTCCCACGGGGGCTCTCAAGATGGAGGATCGGGAAGGCGTGCGCCTTCTTCTCATGTGTGGGACCATCATCAACAGGCTCGACCTGGAAAAGTGTGAAGGCTGCGGAGCCTACCATGTTCCCACGGCCCTGGTTCACCACCTGGTAAAGCTTGTGAATGCCCCCGAGGAGCTCGTAGATCGAAAGTTGTGTCCCGAGTGCAAACGGATCGCCCAAGCCTCCGCCCTCGTCGGATTGCCGCCGGTCTTCCCCTATCCGACCCTCGATGGCGATTGAGCTCTCCTTTGCCTCCATGGGCATCCCATTCTAAACGGCATGTCATGCCCACTGTAGAGTAGCGAGAAAGCAGGGGATGTTTTGGGTCGCGGCTGGCTACAATCCTACTCTTTGCGGAATTGCCGGCCTTAATAATTCCAGTAGGTTAGCCCGGCAT
>JAGPLX010000003.1 GCA_018053185.1 Syntrophobacteraceae bacterium | reverse complement strand
GGGGCCGCATCCCCTACGAGGAAGCAAAGGCCACCGCGTTCTGGACGGCGGCTCTGACACTTCTCTGGTTTGCAGACGTGCCGGGGGCCGTCGACTGCTTGAAAAAAAGCTGGGAACTGGCCCCATCAAGGGAGGTCGAGTCCCTGCTGTCCCTGCTGGATACCCTCTCACAAGTGCAGGATCTGCGGTTCCTGCTTCGCCGGGTAGATCTGCCGGTCCCGCTCCAGCAAGATTTTGACGAAGCCTTTTACCTGTCTCAATATCCCGAGGTCTTGAGCGCGGTGCGGTCCGGGTGTATCCGGTCGGGATGGGAACATTTTCTGGTGGAGGGCCGCTACCAGAACCGATTGAGCCGTACCAACCCATGGACTCTTTCCTTTTTCAAGGCTCCCAGGGGTGGCCACGGTTTCCGTAATCATTTCTCGCTTCAGCCAAGCAGAGTGCCCCAAGGACGTCGTCGAGAGCAGGGTGCGTCAGTCTATTCAGGAGCGGGAGATCGTAATTGAGTATAATGGCAGCACTGATGCCTCCAATATCGTTGCCGGATCACTCATCCGGAAGCAAGGCTCCTGCTGAATCCGGCTTCTCGAGAAGTGAAACGGAGGCTTGGCCTCGGCCGGAAACGCCGGGGTTCGGAAATCCAAGGACAGATACATCCTTCCCCTGGATGGAGACGATCTCCTGGAGCCTCCAGTCCATACGGTTTGAACTGGGAGCGGCGACTTTTTCGCTGAGATGGAACAAGAATTGGATGGGAAGGATGAATTCGAGTCCGGGATTCGAGTGCCTTCCCGCAAGAGCCGTTTTGAACAATTCAATGACTGGAGTCCGATATGCCGAAGTTTGACAACAATACACCGTTCAAAGGATGTGCTGTGGACGGCACCCAACAGGCGGCCTCCGTGAAATGGAACGCCGAGGGCGAAAAGCTCTTCGCCGGGGGGGATACCCGACAAGCCCGGCGCTGCTTCGAAAAAGCCGTGGAAATGGATCCTCAGAATGCGAAGGCGCACAACAACCTGAGCGTGGTCGATTGGAGTCTGGGAGATCATGAATCCTCCCTTCAATATCTCACCCGGGCCCTCGAGCTGGATCCCAACGACCAGGACGTCATTCTAAACTGCAGCAGGGTATTCCAGGAACTGGGAAAGAAGGAAGACGCCCTCGATGTACTCCGGGCCTACTTGGAACGGAAACCCTGGGATGACGAGGTGAGGCGGGAAATGCTGCGGGTCGAGGATGCTGAGGGTGCTGACCCTATTGTGCCTTCACGAGATCCCGCGGACCTCTTCAACGATGAGGGAGAAAAGCGGTTTGAACAGGGAAAGCTCGAACACGCTCGGGCATGTTTCGAAATCGCTGTGGAGCACAACCCGGATCACGCGCGCGCACACAGCAATCTGGGAGTGCTGTACTGGCAGGAAGGTGACCTGAAAAAGGCGCTCGAGTGTTTCTACCGAGCACTCGACTTGGATTCGGAAGATCCGGACATCCTTTACAACAGTGCCAACGCTCTGTCTTCCGCGGGTGAGATCGAAATCGCTGCGGACCTTCTCAAAATCTATCTCCAAAAAAATCCCCGAGACGAAAATGCGTGGGAGGCCTATGCCGCAATGTTGCGGTCCGGCGGAAACGGTCACTGGAAGCCGGAAGGGTTGCCGGGGGAGCTGTCGGACGTCTACGTGGCCATGGGGAAGAAGCTGGCACACGCGAAGGACTGGGTCGGGGCGGGTGAAGCGTTCTCGAGGGCTTTGTCCCTGGATCCCGGCAAGGCGGATGCCTACCACGGCCTGGGTTGTATCCACCGGGAACTCGATCAGGTGGAATCCGCCCTCGAGATGTTTTCCGAGTCCTTAAGGGTGGATCCTCTCCATAAGCCGTCGGTCCTGGCTTCGGGTGAAGTCCTCGTCGCGCGGGGAGAAACCGGGAAGGCGGTGGTGCTGTTCCAGTCTTTTCTCGAGGAGCGCAAAGACCGGGACGTGCAGCAGGCGCTCAAAAAGATCGGCAGTGCCGATGCAATGTGATCCGCACCGCCGGTGCCCGGCTCCTTGAAGTGAACGCAATCCGGGAAACTGTCTCCAAATCATGGCTGCCTTTTCCGAAGAGAACCTCCGGTCCAACCTGTCGGCACTGGCCGTTCGGGCGCCGAGTCTGGTCGCACGCCTATGCGAGCCCGTGGAGAGCGATCACGTGGAGATGATCGCTGCAGCCTCGGGTTCTCCCACCGCCGCTCTCAGGCATCCCGGGCGTGTTTTTCTTCATTCCGCCTCGGACCCCGTCGAGGAGGCTCGATCCGCAAGCCGATCCTTCAACGGGGGGTGTCGACGTGGAATTCTCTGCCTTGGTTTGGGGCTGGGCTACTACCTGGATGCCATCCTCAAGGAATCCGACCCCTGCCGACCCGTACTTGCCTACGAACGTGACCCCTGGCTGCTGCGCCTGGCATTCCGGTGTTTCGACTTCTCCCGGGATATTCTCGCAGGACGTGTGCGATTCCTCCTGGGGACGGACCTTGTCCGCCTGTCCCAGGAAGATTTGAGGGATTGTTTCGTCTGGTCTCACCCGGTTCTGGGCGCCGTGTACGAGGAAGAACGGCATTTTGTGGAGGCGGGTGCGTCCGGCAGGGGACAGAGAGCCTTGATCGGCGCCGGAGGTCTGTTTGTGTCCGATCTTGCCGACGCACTCCGCCGGGAAGGCTACTCGGTTCTGACCTGGGATCCGCGGCGTGTCTCCGAAAATGAATCCCGTCACCAGATGAAAACCCTGGATCCCCATCTCGTGGTTACCGTGAATCTTTGCCGGGGCCTTCCGGAGATCTGCGAGTCCCTGGGCATTCCCCTGGTCGTATGGGAGGTCGACCCGAGCATCGAGCGGCCCTTGCCTGGAAATAGAGAGCTTGGGCGGTCCTTTATCTACACCTATAAGAAGTCTAATGTCTCCCTTTATCGGGCGGCCGGCTTTCGCCACGTGGAATACCTCCCCCTCGCGGCCAACCCCCGGCGACGCTACCCCATGGAACTCGACGAGCAGGAAACGGGCCGGTACGGGGCGGAGGTTTCATTTGTGGGTAGCTCCATGGTCAGCCAGGCGGAGGCTCTGACCCACCTGTATCGGAAGCTCACGGAACAGAGTTCCCGAGACGAAGGTGCCGGCGCCGCATCCCCCTTGGACTACGGTCAGATCTTCTCGATGGCCTTGGAGCGTCAGGCTGGCGAGTGCGATCGCTACGTGATCGAGGAGATGTTTGCCGGTCGGGATGCCGAGGGAGTCCCCCGGAGCTGTGTGCCGGACTCCCAGGGAAGATTGGTGGATCTTGCCTGCTGCATCGGGGAGGTTGCGGCATCGAGACGTCGCATGCAAGTGCTGTCGAGGCTCGATGGATTCCAGGTGGATCTGTGGGGAGACGAAGGCTGGAAGGGACATCTGCCCGAAAACATCTCCTACCGCGGACCCGCTGGGCATTTTCGGGAGCTGACGCTCATTTACAATGCAAGCCGGGTGAACCTGGACATCAACCGGATCTACCAGAAAGACATCGCGACCATGAGGGTCTTCGACGTCATCGCCTGCCGCGGCTTTGTTTTGGCGGATTACAGTGACGCCCTCCCGGACCTGTTCGATGTCGGCACCGAAGTGGTTGCCTACCGCACCCTGGACGAGCTTCCGCGTCTCGTGGAATACTTCCTGCTCCATCCCTCCGAGCGGGAATCCGTGGCCGCGGCGGGATACCGGCGGCTGTTGAAGGAACACACGATCCGGAAACGACTGCAGCATATGCTGAACCATCTACCCTAGGGCCGGTATGCCATGAAAACCAACCCCACCATTTCCCTGTGCATGATCGTCAAGGACGAAGAGACCGACCTTCCGGCATGCCTCGAGAGCGTGCGGCACCTGGTGGATGAAATGATCGTCGTGGACACGGGCTCCAACGACCGAACCATCGAGATTGCCCGTGCTCATGGTGCAGCAGTCTTCCACTTTCCCTGGAACCAGGACTTTTCCGCAGCACGCAATGAATCCCTGCACCATGCCCGAGGCGAGTGGATCCTTTATCTCGATGCGGACGAACGGCTCGACCCGGGCGGGATGGTCGATTGCCTGCGCCGGGCGGCGGCCGCCCCCGGCATCGATGCCTATTCGACACCCATCAAAAGCCGTCGGAGTCATGGAGGGCACATCTACTTCCAGGTTACCTACAACGTTCGAATGTTCCGAAATTATCCTGGAATCCACTTTGCGGGAGAGGTTCATGAGCGTGTGGAACCGTTTCTCGAAAAGGTAAACGCTCGTATCGCCCAGGCGGGCTTTTTCATCGAACACCTGGGATACGACATTTCCCGGGCGGGGGAAATCGAAAAGCTCGAGAGAAACCTCCGCCTGGCTCGGAAACAACTGGCGAGAGATCCCGAGGACGGGTATGCCCTCTACTACCTGGGTCTCACCCTGCTGGGCCTGGAGAAAATGCCGGAGAGCCGGGATGCCCTCCACCGTGCCCTCGGCGGCAGGGGCCTGACTCCCAATCTCACGGCGCTGATTCTCAATCTGCTGAGCTACCATCACCTTGTGGAGCACGATTATTCCCGGGCCGTCCAGCGGGCACTGGAATCCCTCCAAGCCGTACCCATCCAGAACACGGCCCGACTTTTTTTGGGTTTCGCCCTGTTCCAGCGGGAGGAATACTCGAAAGCCCTGCCACATCTGCTTCAGGCAAACGATTTTCTCCAACTCCCCCCCGAAAGGCGAACCACCGGACTGAGCCAGGAGCATTCCATTCAGGAGACGGACCTCTTCAAGATGATCGGCGTGTGCTGTCTGCAGACCCGGGACTTTCCGCAGGCCGCGCATTTTCTGCGGAGATATGTCGCTGGTCGGGCGGGAGATCCCGAGGCACACCGGCTTCTCGGGATCTGTGCCCTCAATTGTCAGGATTTTGACCTGGCAGTCGTCCACCTGACAGCGGCCGAAGACTTGGGGACCTCCCGGGATTTCATCGCACTCCCCCTTGCCTACGCTTATTTTCAACGGGGAGATACTGCCCGATGTCTTCACTATTTTCGATCGTGTTCGGGGGTGACTGACGAGGAAGTGCGGGTTTCCATGCAGATTCTCGAAGGTCTCGGCCGAAGCCGGTCCAATATGACCGTCCTTCCGTCTCTCCTGGGAGAGAAGGGCTTTATCTTGAAGAAAGCCTCCCTCGAGTCCCTGGGCCGGCTGTTTTCCTGCCTTGTGGACATGGATAGTCCGGACGCCCTGGTCCAGGCCTTCAGCGCAATCCAGGATGATCGAAAGGAAGAGATCGAGACCCTGCTCGACCTGGTGGAGAACCGGTTTGCCGGGCGGGACAGGGTTCAAAACTGGATTGGTTTCCTGGAAACTTTGTACGGGGACCATCCGGATGCTTTCCGGATCGGGCGAAGGCTCGGGATCGCATGGATTCGAGCCGGGGACTTCTGCAAAGCCATCGAGGTTTTCACCAGGGTGCGAGGCCAATCTTCTCCCGAGGCGGGAGTGGACCGAATCCTTGCAGGCCTGTTCGTGAAAGTGGGGGACATCGAGAAGGCACGGCACCACCTTGCCCTCTCACGGACTGCGGCACACTCCCCAGGCCGATGAAGGCTCTTTCGTCATGAAAATCCCAGGCGTGTCGGCATCAGTACCGTCTCTCTCCGTGTGTATGATAGTGAAAAACGAGGCCCACCACCTTGGGGAAGCCTTGACCAGCTTTTCCGGCTTTGCCGACGAAATCGTCGTGGTCGACACGGGTTCCGAGGATAACACCCGCACCATTGCCACCCAGTACACCTCCCATGTCTACGATTTTCCCTGGTGTGAGGACTTTTCCGCCGCCCGGAATTTCTCCCTCGAGAAGGCCCGCGGACGCTACATTCTCTGGCTCGATGCCGACGATCGTCTCGATTCCGTCATGCAGGAACGGGTCCGCAATCTGAAAGATCATTTTTCCACGGGGCGTGCCTTTTACTTTATCTTGCAGAATGTGGATGAATCGGGACCTTCCTGGTCCTGTCACCAGCTTCGCTGTGTTCCCAACCGTCCGGATGTCCGGTTTCGAGGAAGGGTACACGAGCAGCTTCACCCCAGCGTGGAAAGGGCAGGGATTGAGGAGGTCCGAACCGATATCGTCATTCACCATTACGGGTACACGGAACGGGGCCATTTTCTCCAAAAGATGCGACGCAATCTGGCCATCCTGGAAAAGGAGCGAATGGACGGTCGCGATGACGAGCATGTCCACTACTACCTGGCCGTTTCCCAGGAAACCCTGGGCCTTTATTCCCAGGCCGTCGCCTCCATGGAGCGGGCACTGGTTCACCTCGAGCGGCGTATTCACGATCGATCCCCCGAAAACGGCTCACCGAACCTGCAATCGGTCATGGAGGGATACCTCTTTCTTGCCGGAAACTATGCAAGGTTGGGGGACCCGGGGTTGGCCCATCGGAATCTCCTCAGGGCCAATGCCATGGCGGACGAAGATCCCGAAGTTCATTACCGCCTCGGCTGCATGTTCCAACGGCTCGGGCGGCATCCCCAGGCCATCGGGTGTTTCCGGAAGGCACTCTCGACGGAAAGGCAGAGAGTGAGATTTCATCCTTCGGAACCCCTGCCGCCTCCGTCCACCATCCGGATGCACGTGGCGCTCAGCCTCCTCTGCATGGGAAAGGAAACGGAGGGTCTCGATGTCCTCGGACGAGTGAATGCCATGGGAGTTCCCTGGCACGAAATGTTCGAATGGCTTGGCCTGAAAGCCCTCCATAACGGGGAGTGGAGGCTCTCCCTCCGATCCTACCAGGCAATACGACAGGAAGGGGAATTGAGCTCGGACGGCCTGTGCAACCTGGGCTTGATTCACGACAAGCTGGGAGACTTCGCCAAGGCGATGGAATGCTACGCTGCTGCGCTGGAGAAGACCCCGGGCCATTTCGCCGCTTTGGCCAACCGCGCTCACCTTCACTTCCGTAAGGGGGATTGGGACAAGGCGTGGGAGGGTTTCAACACGCTGGTTCAGGGCTGTCACCGGGATTTGGATTTTCTTCTGCCCATGGCCCTCATTTCCTTGAAGAAGAAGCGCCGGAACGAATTTGAACGGGTAGAGCGGCTGATCCGGCGGCAAACCTCTCCCCCTCCCTCAGTTGGCACTTCGGAGGACCTGTTCCGATGGCTGAGCGAGGGGCTGGAGGCGGAAAAAAAGGGAAAGCTGGCGAACTGGGCCGGGGAAGCCGCTGGAGAGCTTTTGAAGAACCCGTAAAATCGATCTTCAAAAAGTCCTAAAGTGGGTGCTCCGTTTGGCCGAATAGAACGGCAGAAGCCGGGGCAATGCAATCGGCGCCGGCTGGTTGCCGGAACTGTAGGAGATGAACGTAGAATGGTTTCAAAAATGACACGGATGTCACAGCAAGAAATTTCAAGGAGGAACGAAAATGGGACTTCGAATCAACACTAACGTTGAGGCATTGAGTATCCACAACCTGTTGGTCCAGACCAACAACAGGTTGGGTGACTCGTTGAAGAAGATCTCTTCTGGCTATCGCATCAACTCCGCCAAGGACGATGCCTCGGGATTTGCGGTGGCCAACATGTTCAAAGCCAAAATTTCATCCATGCGGGTGGCTTACCAGAACAGCAGTGAAGCCAACAGCATGCTGCAGGTCGCCGATGGCGCCTACAACAAGATTTACGATACCCTGGTCCGGATGAAGGACCTGGCGACCCAGGCCGCATCGGGTCAAACGGAAAATCGAGACAAGCTCCAGGTGGAGTTTGCCGAACTGCAGGCGGAAATCGACCGTATTGCTCAGTCGACCACCTACAGCACCCGGAACGCCGCCAGCCTGCAATTGATCAACGGCAGCAGCGACATTTCCGGCGGAATCACCTTTATGGTGGGTGCCACCAACGACTCTCAGAACATGATCGGCATCACTCTCAATGCCGCCTGCACAGGTGCCTTGGGTGTCGGCAGCAGCACTTTGAAGATCGATTCCGTGGCTTCCGCCCAGGCCGCCATGGATGCCCTCGACACAGCCCTCGGTTCCATCAACAACTACATGGGCAAGGTCGGCAGCTACCAGAACCGGTTGCAAATCACCATGGAAAACCTGAACACGGGAATCGAGAACTTCTCGGCATCCGAGTCCGCCATCCGCGATGTGGATATGGCCTACGAGGTGATGAACTTCACGAGGGAACAGATCCTGCAACAATCCGGCATGGCCATGCTGGCCCAAGCAAATGCGGCTCCCCAGCAGATCCTGACCCTGCTCCGATAATCCAGGGGTCCAACAGGGGCTCCCGCTCACTGGGTGGGAGCCCCAGGGCACCATCCTACAGTTCAGGAAGAGGCGGTCTCGGACCGCCTCTTCTTTTTTTCCCTCACAAGGGCAGAGTGATCCTCACAGTCAACTGGTGGGGGTGCTTCTGCTCGAGTGTGATGAGACCTCCGTGCCGATGGATGATCATTTTGGCTTTGGCCAGGGGAAGTTCCGGCAATTCCTGGGCCGATTCATGAGTGGTGAAGGGATAAAAGAAATGATCTATGTCGTCCAGGGAGATCTGAATTCCCCAAAATTCCATATCGATGGTCAAGACATTTTGACCCCAATAGGTACGAACCCGCAATTTTGACCCGAAGGAGCACAGGCTCAGCAGGGCGCCCAGGATGCTGTCCAGGGCGTTTCGGAACAGGAGGGGATCGATAGAGGCCATGGGCAGGGAGGGGGATAAAAGGGTCTCCACCTGCATGGATCCGGCTTCCAGAAGGTCCCTTTGGTCTTCGAGGACCCGCTCGACGAGTTCATTCACGGAAGATTTTTCGGGGACGATTTCGATGGGCTCGAGATAGGAGAGGGTCGTCTCGAGGATTTTCTCCAGGCGGGCCACCTCCCGCACAATGATCTCGACCTTGGGACGGTATGTCTTTTCGTCCGGCGGGAGGCTGTGGAGAAGCCGGCGGGCAAAGCCTCCGGCCGAAACGAGGGGGTTTCGGATTTCGTGGGCCAGCCGTGCCGAGATCTGGCTCAGGGTCCTCAGTTCTTCCGTCTGAATGATCTGCTGCTGCAGCCGGTGGCGGTCACCGACATCCATGAGAAAGCCGTCCACGGTTTCCACGTTTCCTTCCTCATCCAGGACGGGAATGGCGTGATCCATCACGTACACGAGGTTTCCCTCGCGGTCCGCCACCCGGTATTCTTCCCTGAAGGTCCGCCCTTCCTCCAGGCAAAGATCCATGAGGGGCCAGATGCGAGGACGGTCTTCCACCCAGACCTTCTGTTTCCAGAAGGTGGGATCCTCGAGCACCCGGCTCACGGGAATGCCCATGAGAACCTCGATATAATGATTGATGAAAATGACCCTGCCGTTCCCCAAGGTCCGATATACCACCAGAGGAACATTCTCGACGAGGGTTCGGTACTTTTCTTCGGACTCCTTCAAGGCCCGGGTCCTCTCCTGGACCATGGTCTCGAGGTTGTCCATGTAGTCCCGGATCTTCCGCCGGGATTCGTTGAGGGAATCCAGCATGTCGTCCAGTGCCTGGGCCAGCACTCCCAACTCCCCCGAGGGGTAGGATTCCAGGGGTTCGACCGGTTCCTCCTGGGCGATGGAACGGGCGAAGGAGATCATCCTGCCGATGGGCCGGGTGAAGTAGCTGCTGATGATGTAGATGCCTCCGACGGAAAGAAGCATTCCGATGATACCAAGGCAGATCATCCAGCGGCGGTAGCGGGTGAGCAGCGCAATGGTGGACTTCCGGTTCACACAGAACTCCACCAGGCCCACCGGGTTCCCCTGGTAATCGTAAACGGTCCTCACCAGGATCGCATAGGGCCGGCCCTGGAACTCCCCGATCAGGATCTGGGGCTGGGATTCACGGTAAACCCGTGCATAAACCGGATCGGTTCGCTCGATGGGGCCGGGAAAAGTTGTCGAGAAGCTTCGAAAAGTCGCTTGAGACTTGTCGGGAAGAAGAATCGAGACCTCGATGTCAAACTGCTTTTTCAGCCATTGCATCAAGTTCGACCCGAAGCTGAAACCGATCTCGACCGTGCCGATGATGTTGCCGCGTTCAAATACCGGAGCCACGCCGCGAATGCTGTATCCCCCCAGTCCTTGTTCCAACCCGTAGATTTCTCTTCCCGTGAAGATGGCATCGAGGATGGTCTGGCGGTAACTGAGATCGTCGCCGAATTCGTAGAGTCGCTCGAGTCGAAGGAACATGCGGGGCGGCAAGACATGGAAGCTGAACTGGCTGATGCCGTATTCCTCTTTCATGAATACATAGGCCGGGTAGCACAGTTGTATGAGGCGAAGACGGTCTTTCTCGGCAAGGGCGCTCACGATCTCAGGGTTGCGCGCGAACGTGGAGGCGAGGCTCACGGCCCAGCGACCCTGGAAGGCTAAAATGTGAGCCAGGGCCCGGTCATACCCGTAAAGTCTCTCGCGCTCCTCGTGTTTGATGATGGCGTCCTGGCTGATGATGGCCAATCCGACCAGGGAAAAGGTTCCGAAGAGGGCCAGGAAAAAGAACGGAATGCTCAGGCGATATCGCAAGGGCATGTCGCGCAATCGGTTCATCATGCGATCACCTCGTGATCAGGATTCCGTCTCATGCCTGCCTGGAAGGCGTTTCAGCGCCGGACCCGTGGGGTGTTATTGCCCCGTGGAACGGAGAGGAGCTCGAAACCTGCCCCATGGATTCTCGTTCGTCGCAAAGGGTCTCTGCCGGGGTGCCTTTTTTGTAAGGGGTTGGAGTTCCAAAAGGTCCGGAGGGTGTTCTAGGGCGACCTCCGAATGATTTCCAGGGCGGCTCTCAAGCGATGCAATACGGTGGTTTTTCCAAGCACATCGATGATCTCGAAGAGTCCGGGGCTCACGGTCGTTCCCGTCAAGGCCACCCGAACGGGTTGGGCAAGGTTGCCGAGCTTAAGTCCCAGGTCCTCCGCCACCGTTCGAAAGACCCCCTCGATGCTTTTTTCATCAAAGGATTCCAGGGATTCCAATGCCGAGATCAGCCTTTCGAACGGTTGTTCCATGGCCGGAACCAGGAACTTCCGCCCAGCCTCGGGATCCACCTCCACCTGGTCCACCAGGAAGAATTTCATGGCGTCCGCCATTTCTACCAGGGTCCGAGCCCGGGGCTGAAGGGTTCGAACGGCTTTCGCAACAAAATCGGCGGGGCGTCGAGGATAGCCGCGGGCAACCAGGAAAGGAACCAGATCCTCCACCAGGGCCTCAGGGGCTCTTTCCTTGATGTAATGAGCGTTCAGCCATAGGAGCTTTTCCGGGTTGAAAACCCCGGATGCCGTGCCCACATGGTCCAGGGAGAATTTCTCGATGAGTTCTTCCCGGCTGAAAATCTCCTGGTCTCCATGGGACCAGCCCAGGCGAACCAGGTAGTTGAGCAGGGCTTCGGGAAGAAATCCCATTTCTTTGTAGGCCAGGACCGAAGTGGCTCCATGGCGCTTGGAAAGACGAGACCGGTCTTGTCCCAGGATCATGGGCACATGGGCAAATCGGGGCAGCGGAACGCCCAGGGCCTGGTAAATGAGGATCTGTCGCGGAGTGTTGTTCACATGGTCGTCTCCCCGAATGATGTGGGTGATGTTCATTGTGATATCGTCCACGACCACCGCAAAGTTGTAAGTGACCATACCGTCGCTTTTCCGGATCACCAGGTCGTCCAGTTCGGAGTTTTCAAACAGAATGGGACCCTTGATCATATCGTTGAGGACCGTGGTGCCGATTTCCGGGCTGCGAAACCGGATCACCCGGTGGGGGCCCGGTCCCAATCCCAGGTCTCGGCATCGGCCGTCATATTTGGGTTTGCGCCCGGCTTCCATGGCCGCCCGCCTTCGGACCTCCAGCTCTTCCGGAGTGCACTCGCAATAGTAGGCATGTCCGGTATCCAAAAGTTTTTTTATGTATTCCAGGTAGATATCCATTCTCTCCGTCTGGTAGTACGGCCCTTCGTCCCAGTCCAGGGAAAGCCATTCCATGGCTTCCAAAATGGTTCGAATGGAGGTCTCTGTGGAACGGATCCGATCCGTATCTTCAATTCGGAGGATGAATCGTCCCCCGTGATGTCGAGCGAACAACCAGTTGAAAAGGGCGGTTCGTGCCCCGCCAATGTGCAGCTCCCCCGTCGGGCTGGGAGGAAATCGGGTGATGACGGATTCCATGGAAAACATACTCCTCGACAAGGTCAAGATGGGATTGGGGTCCAAGGACGGGTCCGGTCGCCAAAAAGGTAACGCATTCGTGTCCTTATGAAAAGGAAAACCTGATGCATTCCGGATGGGAAAGCTCAGAGAGGGCTTGCCCATTGGAGTCTACTCTGGCAGTATGTGCCGGCGGGAAAAATCGGGGCATCCCACCGGACCCGGTGGGTCATTCCCCGTTCGGCATACAGGGAAGATGGAACCGGGATGGGGACCGGGACACTTGGCTTTTCCCGGCGTGGGATTCTGGACTTTAGGAGGAATCGGGTTTACGGGCTTTCCGTTGCTTCGGGAGCCAGGGGAGAGGCAAACCCGTTAGAAGGGAAGGATCGAAGGATCGTGAGAAAAGCCGTCGGGTGGTTCGCTATGCTGTTGATACTGTGCGGATTATGGGGGTGCGCTTCCGGCAACGGGGAACTGATCTCGGAACCAACGGTTCCTGTTCGTTCGGACATCAAGATCCGGGTGGCGGATGTCTCCAACAATACGGGCAAGCTGTTCGATGTGGATGTTATTGGATTGCTGTGGAGCGGCCTGGAGGATGCGCTGAAAAAGCGGGGAATGCTGGCATCCGGCTCCACAATCGAACCTTCTTTGCAAATTCACGCCCAGGTCCTCGAGTACAAGAAGGGCAACGCCATCGCCCGGACTCTTCTCCCGATGAGCGGCAGCACCGTCCTGGCCGTAAAGGCGGAGCTCAGGCAGGGAGAAACGGTCATCAGCACCGTCGAGTCCAAGAGGACCATCTCCTTTGGGGATAAACCACTTTCGAGGGGAATGTGGAAGGAGATTTTCACCGAAGTAGCTGAGGATGTGGTGAACCAGTTGACCAGGAGGACATGAGCCAGCGAGGTGGATCAAAGAGAAAGCCCGCCCCTGGATTGAAATTCCTTGACAGTTCGGAAAGGATTTTTATACTCAGCAACCTACGCATCCAGGCGAGAGGGAATCATGAGGATTCGTGTGGACGAGATACCCGATGCGGGGAGGTTCCTTCACTTCCATTGGGATGACGAGCAACTGAGACAGCACCTGCTGCCCGACGATCCCTTTGATGTGAGACTGGCCCGGCCGCTCAACGTGCACCTCGAGGTCTACCGGCGGCCCGACCACATCCGTATCGAAGGAAGGCTTCTGGGGACCCTGGGGTTCACCTGCCACCGATGTCTCAAGGGCTTTACCGAATCCCTGGACGAGGCCGTGAATGTTTTTCTATACGAGCAGCAGAAGGCCCCGGAACAAGAAGAAACCCAACTGGCACGGGACGAGTTGAGCTATGAGTTTTACGACGGCGAGATTATCGAGATTGACCGGCTGGTCCTGGAACAGGTCCTTCTTGCCCTCCCCGTCAAGGTCTTGTGTTCGGAAGCATGCCTCGGTCTTTGTCTCCACTGTGGCGTAAACCTGAACGATGAACCCTGCATGTGCCGGAAACAGGTGCAGGACTCACCGTTTTCCAAGCTGGAAGCAATCAGGCAAAAGCTCCCCAATCCCAAGAGCCTCCGAAAGTAAAATCCCGTGGAACTCTCCATGGGGTGGAGATGAAATTGCCTCCCAAGGCAGTTTCATGGGAGGCTTTTTTTGTAGTTCGGCGGGTGGGGGATTCGGAGCGGGCGGTCATCATGTCGGAAGTTCCCGGGAATGCCGGTGAATGGGCGAGTCGATGAATCGCCTGGACGATACACCGGATTCCATCCTTCCCCGCAACCATCCCGCCGGGGGTCAAGAGAACGAGAGGAGATAGAACCATGGGGGTACCCAAACGAAAAACGTCTAAAGCTCGGCGTGATAAACGGCGGGCGCATCTGCATCTCTCCGGGCCGTCGCTGTCCCGATGTCCCCAATGCAATGAAATGAAACTGCCCCATCGGGTTTGTCCCAACTGCGGTTACTATCGGGACCGCCCTGTGCTGGAGTTTGAAGAAGAATAGTGCTTCGTCGGCATGGTTCCGCGGGATGCAGGGAAGGACGCGGGGTGGGCGCAGGATAGCCCCCTGCCTGGAACGCGGGAATGAAGGAAGTTCCCCTCAGAGGGGTGGGGTTTTACCCCTCTCGGCCGGCTGCCCCGGTGGAACGAAACAGGCAGGGTGTGAGCTCAGGGAACCTGGCCGCCGGAGGTCCTTGTCGATGAGAATCGCGGTAGATGTCATGGGTGGAGACCACGCTCCGGAGGCATTGGTTGAAGGTGTGCTCATGGCGCGGCTGCAAGAGGGCGCCCAAATCCTGCTCTTTGGGGATGAGGAGAGAACCCGAAGGGCATTCGACAAGGCCGGCAAGGAAGTCCCGGGGAACACACGGATTGTCCATGCTCCGGAAAATATCGGCATGGGTGAAGCGGGACCCATGGCCATTCGGAAGAAGAGAGGCGCCTCCCTGTGCGTGGCGATGGAAGCCCTGGCTGCCGGCGCGGTGGATGCCGTGGTGAGCGCCGGCAACAGTGGGGCCATCGTGGCAACCGCCAAGCATTTTGTGGGATTGATCCCGGGTTTGAGGCGCCCCGCCATGGCCGCGCCCATCCCCACTCCTCGGGGGAAAGTGCTTTTGTTGGACGTGGGCGCCCACCCCGAGGCTCACGGAATTCACCTTGCTCAATCCGCCGCCCTGGCTCACGCCTATCTCAAGGTCACCGAGGGGCTTGACCGGACGAGGGTCGGGCTGGTCAACCTCGGTCGAGAACCCATCAAGGGCACCAGGGTGATTCAGCGGGCATTCGCCCTGCTCAGAAGATCCAGCCTCAACTTCGTGGGAAACATCGAGCCGCACCGCCTTTTTGCGGATCAGGCGGATGCGGCCGTCTGTGACGGGTTCACGGGAAATGTGCTGCTCAAGATGATCGAAGGACTCTCCGAGGCCCTGCTACAACTTCTCGATGCGCAATTGGAGCCGGGGGATATAGGAACGCGGGATAAGCTGCGCCGGACCTTCGGCCGGTTCCAGAGGGTGCATCACTATCGGAATGTGGGCGGAGCCCCCTTGCTGGGAATCCGGAAGCCGGTCATCGTGGCTCATGGGCGTTCCAGGGGACCGGCCATCGCCAACGCGATCGCTCTGGCATCTCGATTGACGCATCAGGAGGTCTTTCCAAGAATCGCCGAGGAATTGGAGAAGGACGGGGTCCTGGCCGACTTGAAACACCTCAACGCGATGCTCATGTTGGACAACCTCAAAGCCAAGTGGGGATTCAGCCCGAAGTAGCCCTGCCGTCCCCGTCCCGAGGTTCAATCCTTCCTTGACCGGGGGCAGGATTTTCTGAAAAGGAGATACCGCGGTGGATTATTTTTTGACCGAGGAACAAAAAATGATTCAGGAGCTGGCTGCCCAGGTGGCGCGCGAAAAGATCCGTCCCCTGCGGGCGCAACTGGACGAGCGGGAGGAATTCCCGTGGGACATCATGAAGGTGATGGCTCAATCGGATTTGTTCGGTCTCTACATTCCCGAGGAGTACGGGGGATTGGGTGGGGGGATCTTCGAGAATTGCCTGGCCGTCGAGAAATTGGGGCAAGCCTGTATCGGGGTGGCCACATCCTTTGCCGCCAGTGGTTTGGGGGCCTATCCCATCCTCCTTTATGGAAGCGAGGACCTCAAACAAACCTATCTGCCGCTCATTGCGAGCGGTTCGAAGCTTGCGGCCTTCGCCCTCACGGAATCCGGCGCCGGGAGCGACGTCTCGGGGATCCAGACCACCGCCGTGCGGGATGGCGACCACTACGTCCTCAATGGGACCAAACAGTGGATCACCAATGGGGGAGAGGCGGAAATCTACTCCGTTCTGGCCATCACCGACCGGTCCAAGGGCCCTCGAGGGGCCAGTTTCTTCGTGGTCGAGAAAGGGGACCCCGGTTTCTCCTTCGGGAAGAAGGAAAAGAAGCTGGGCATTCGAGCTTCGGCGACCCGCGAGCTGGTCTTCCAGGATTGTCGGATTCCCAAAAATCGTGTCGTCGGACGGGAAGGTCTGGGATTCATCATTGCCATGAAGACCTTCGACAAGTCTCGACCGGGCATAGGGGCCCTGGGTGTCGGACTTTCCCAGGGCGCCCTGGATGTTTCCGTGGAATACGCTCGAAAACGTGTTCAGTTCGGCAAACCCATCATCAGCTTCCAGGCCATCCAGCACAAACTGGCGGACATGGCGACCAAGACCGAGGCCGCGCGCGCCCTGATCTATTCCGCAGCTCGATACATGGATACCGATCCTGCCGATGCGAGCAAGGTTGCGGCCATGTGCAAGGTGTTCGCCGGCGATGTGGCCATGGAAGTGACCACCGAGGCGGTGCAGGTCCTGGGAGGCTACGGCTACATGCAGGACTACCCCGTGGAGAAAATGATGCGGGATGCCAAGATCCTCCAAATCTACGAAGGGACGAACGAAATCCAGCGAAACATCATCGGCCAGGAACTCAACAAGGAGTATGGCCGAATCAAGGAGACTTTTTTCTAACGAGGGATGAGAAAGAGTTCCATTGAAGGATACGGCGTCGAGGAGGAGACATTCATGCACCTCGTGGTTTGCATCAAGCAGGTGCCCGATACCAAAAACGTTCGCATGGACCCTGATACCCACACCCTGGTGAGGCAGGGGGTGGAATCCATCGTCAATCCCTTCGATTTGTTCGCCGTGGAAGCGGCGCTTCAGATCAAGGACCGCCTGAACGCCCGGGTTACCGCTCTCACCATGGGGCCGCCCCAGGCCGAAGAGGCCCTTCGGGAGGTCCTTTCCCGTGGGGTGGACGATGCGGTGCTGCTGAGTGACCGTGCCTTTGCCGGCTCCGATACCTGGGCCACGTCCACCGCCCTGTCGGCCGGCATTCGCGGAATCGGGGCGGTGGACCTCATCCTGTGCGGAAAGCAGGCCATCGATGGGGATACCGCCCAGGTGGGCCCCGAGGTGGCGACCATCCTCGATATCCCCTACGCCACCTTCGTTAAGAAGATTGAGGTGCTGGATTCCCCGGCGATCAAGGTAACGCGCCAGACGGATGAAGGCATGGAAATCTGGAAGTTGCCGACCCCCGCTCTCCTTACCGTGATCAAGGAAGTGGGGGAGCCTCGCCTGCCTTCTTTGCGACACAAGATGAGGGCCAAGAAGGCGCCAATCCCCATATGGGGAGTAAAGGAACTCGGACTGGATCCCGATGACGTAGGCCTCTGCGGGTCCTTTACCCAGGTGGTTCGGGTGTTCAGCCCGCCTCGCCGGGGAAACCGGGTCATGCTGCAGGGGTCCGTGGAAGAACAGGTCGAGCAGTTGTACCACCGTCTCAAGGAAGCCAGGGTGCCGGGAATATGAAAGCCGTTGTCGATCCCAAAAAGTGTACCGTCTGCGGGGTTTGCGCCGAAGCCTGCCCTTTCGGGGCCATCACCGTAGGGGAGATGTTCGTGGAGGTTTCCGACGAGTGCACCTTATGCGGCATGTGCGTGGATACCTGTGAATTCGGGGCACTGTCTCTGCCCGAGGTGGGGGCGGGTGGGTCGCCGGACCTTGCCCGATACAGGGGGATCTGGGTCTATGCCGAATGGCGCGCGGGAAAGGTTCACAAGGTGAGCCACGAACTTCTCGGCGCAGGAAGAAAGCTGGCCGACCGGAAACAGGTCCTCCTTTCCGCGGTGGTCTTGGGTCACCGACTGGATCAGGGTCTCCTCGACGAGCTCATTGAATATGGGGCGGACAAGGTCTATGCGGTGGATCATCCCCGGTTGGCCCACTTTACCGATGATGCTTACGCCAACGCCCTGGTGGAGCTGATCCGGCGATGGAAGCCGGAGGTCCTGCTGGCCGGGGCCACCAGCATGGGCAGGTCCTTCATCCCGCGCGTGGCCGCGCTGCTGGGTACCGGCCTCACGGCAGACTGCACGGACCTGGACATCAACGAGGAAGGCCTCCTGCTCCAGACTCGACCGGCTTTCGGCGGGAACGTCATGGCCACCATCGTCTGTCCTCACCGCCGCCCCCAGATGGCCACGGTGCGCCCCAGGGTGATGAAGCCGGAGAAAAAAACCGGCCATAAAGGGGACGTCCAGAGGGTCTCCCTTCCGGAGGAATATCTGGTCAGCCGGGTCGAGGTCTTGGAGGTCATCCCCGAAAAGGACCCAACCGCCAGGCTGACTGAAGCCGAGGTGATTGTTTCGGGAGGACGGGGGCTGCGCAAACCCGAGAACTTTACTCTTCTCGATGACCTGGCCCATCTCGTCAAGGGGGCTGTGGGAGCCTCCCGCGGAGCCGTCGAAGAGGGGTGGATCGCTCCTTCCCACCAGGTGGGCCAAACAGGACGTACGGTGGCTCCCACCCTGTACATGGCTGTGGGACTGTCCGGGGCCATCCAGCACGTAGTGGGCATGCAGGGATCCAAGATCATTGTCGCCGTGAACAAGGACCCCCATGCGCCCATCTTCGATGTGGCGAATTTTGGGATCGTCGGGGACTTGTTTGAATTTGTCCCGGCCCTGATTCGAAGGATTCGGCAGGAACGCGGGGAAAACTCAAGAGGCATCGAGGAGAGGGAACCATGACGGAGAATCCGGTCATTGTGGTCACGGGGGCGAGTCGAGGCATCGGGCGGGCCATTGCCGTTGCATTGACCGAACCGGGGGCTCGAGTGGTGGTGAACTACCACTCGAAGACAGGGGAAGCCCAGGAAACTGCGGCCGCCATCGAGGCCAGGGAAGGAGTCCCCCGCCTCTGCCGGTTCAACGTTGCGAACGAGGAAGCCGTGAAGGAGGCCTTCAAGCAGATTCTGCAGGAGTTCAAAAAGGTGGACATCCTGGTGAACAATGCGGGAGTCACCCGGGACAACCTGCTGGCCCTCATGAAGCCCTCCGAGTGGGATGAGGTCATTCACACCAACTTGAGAGGCGCTTTCCTCTGTTCCCAGGCCGTCGTGAAATCCATGATGCGCCAGAAGTATGGTCGCATCGTCAACGTGACTTCCGTGGTCGGAGTGACGGGCAATGCCGGACAGTGCAACTATTCGGCCTCGAAGGCCGGAATGATCGGCCTGACTCGATCCCTCGCCCACGAGCTTATCTCCAGGAATATCACTGTCAATGCGGTGGCTCCGGGGTTCATCGAGACGGACATGACCCTCAGTCTTCCAGAAAAATCCAGAGAGGCCCTGCTGGATCATATCCCCGCCGGCAGGTATGGAACCCCGGAAGATGTGGCCGCCGCCGTCAAGTTCCTGGCTTCCGAAACAGCGGGATACATCACGGGCCAGGTCATCCATGTCAATGGCGGCATGTACATGGGATAGGAATTCTCGTGTCGGTTGGGAAGGTTCGAAAACGAGAGCGATTCATGATCGAAAGCATCGGGCGAAAATCCAGGGAGCCTGGAGAAAGGGCGCTCCGTCAAAGAAACGGAAAGCTGGGATGACCGGCGGCTTTCGTGATTCGGGAGGGTCCCCGCTGACCTGGATCGTCTGCGCAGGCAAGGCCGAGGCGTCCCTGGGGGGTCCCGAGGTTTCTTTTCACCACGCTGTTCTGTCAACGGCTGTAAACCGGTAAGATCCATGGAGAGGGGAGTATGGGAGGTAAGGAACATCGTCGTGTGGTGGTGACGGGCATCGGTCTGGTATCCCCCCTGGGGGTTGGTACGGAGGAGAATTGGGAAGCGCTGATACGAGGGAAATCGGGCATTGGACCCATCACCCACTTTGATGCCGCTGCCTATGCAACGCGCATCGCCGGCGAGGTCAAGAACTTCCGGCCCGAAGAATTCATCCCCAAGAAGGAACTCCGCAAGTTGGACCCCTTTCTCAAGCTGGCTCTGGGTGCCGCCCGATTGGGCCTGGAGGACGCCAGCCTGACCATCCGCGAGCAATTGGCTCCCCGGGCCGGGGTCATCATGGGATGCGGGCTGGGGGGACTCACCACCATCGAGGACACCCACAAGATCTTGCTGGAGTCGGGGCCCAAGAAAGTCAGCCCCTTTTTCATCCCCATGCTCATCGGTAACATGGCAGCCGGCCTCATCTCGGTCTACCACAACGCCAAGGGCCCGAATCTCTCCATCCAGACAGCCTGCGCGGCGGGAACTCATGCAGTGGGAGAGGCCTTCCACATGATTCGAAATGGAATGGCGGACATCATGATCACTGGAGGAGCGGAATCCACCATCACCCCGCTGTGCGTGGCGGGTTTCAACTCCATGAAAGCGCTTTCCACCCGAAACGACGAGCCCGAGAAGGCTTCCCGCCCCTTCGACCGGGATCGGGACGGGTTTGTGCTGGGGGAAGGAGGCGCCGTCCTGGTTCTCGAGGAACTTGGGCTGGCGCTCGAGAGGGGGGCCAGGATCTATGCGGAAATGCTGGGGTTCGGTGCCTCCGGAGACGCCTTCCACATGGCGGCCCCTGCTCCGGATGGAGAAGGTGCCGCACGTTGCATGAAGCTTGCCCTCGAGGACGCGGGAATCGAGCCCCACGAGGTGGACTACATCAATGCTCACGGCACCTCGACGGACCTGAACGACAAGTACGAGACCCAGGCCATCAAGATGATCTTCGGGCAGCATGCCTGGAAACTGGCCGTCAGCTCGACCAAGTCCATGACGGGCCATTTGTTGGGAGCGGCGGGCGGGATCGAAGCGGCCTTCACGGCGATGACCATCGCCCGAGACCTGATCCCCCCCACCATCAATTACGAGAATCCCGATCCAGATTGCGACCTGGATTATGTCCCCAATCATTCTCGCAAAGCTCTGGTGCGGACGGCCATATCCAATTCCTTCGGCTTTGGGGGAACCAACGGATCCCTGGTCTTGCGCAAATGGAACGGCATCTGAGCTCGTCCGGACCTCTTGATCCGGGTATAATGTTGTTGCATACTTGGCACGGCACCCGACAGGATGGAAGTCGGATCTCCCGTTCGTCTTCCCCCTCGCGTTTCCAAAGGGGGTACGGGTTTCCGGCGGGTTCCCGAAACTCCGAGGGAGAAATGCGGGGAGGAGGGTTTCCGGGCGTGGCCGCGATTCTCCGGGGGATACGCAACGGCAGGTGGAAATGAAGATTGCCATTGGTTGTGATCACGGGGGATTCGAGTTGAAGGAAACCGTGGTGGCCCACCTGAAATCCCAGGGTCATTCGGTGGTGGATTTGGGAGCCGAAGGGACCGAGTCCGTCGACTACCCGCATTATGCGGTGGAGGTGGCCAGGGCCGTCCTCGAGAAAAGGGCGGACCGCGGCATTCTTATCTGCGGCAGCGGCATCGGCATGTGTATGGTGGCCAACCGCATCCCGGGAGTGCGGGCGATCATGGCTTCGGAACCCTATACCGCCAAGATGGGCCGACGCCACAACAACAGCAATATCCTGTGCCTGGGAGGTCGATTCATTGGCCCGAGCCTGGCTGTCGAAATTGTGGATACATGGCTGCGGGAGCCGTTTGAAGGCGGACGCCATCAAAGGCGCCTGGACCTGATGGAGGAGCTGGCCGCGGGGTTTGCCCCGCAGGCAGTTGGAAAGGATGCCGAGTCCCCCCGGAAAAGCCGAGGCTCCTCGACCCCTGCAGCCGCGAAAATCGATTCCCGATGAGCCGAGTGAGGGAGAAAACCTTCACTCTACCACCCGGCCCCGAGAGTCACGGCGAATCGATCTCCGGGTCCGGGCAGGGGATGAGGTGATTCCCTCGTTTACCGACTCACCGTGTTTTCATGAGAGCCATGCCGTTTCGTATACAAGGAAAGCACCATGTCCTACCTCGATGTCATTGACCCCGAGATCAGACAAGTTCTCCGGGATGAGGAACAGCGTCAGAGAGGAAAGCTGGAACTGATCGCGTCGGAAAATTTCGTCAGTGACGCCGTTCGCGAGGTGCAGGGTTCTGTCCTGACCAACAAGTACGCCGAAGGGTATCCCGGCAGGAGGTACTATGGCGGTTGCGAGTTCGTGGATGTCGCCGAGAAGCTGGCTCAGGAGCGAGCCAGGAAGCTGTTCGGTGCCGAATATGTGAACGTTCAGCCCCATTCGGGCTCTCAGGCCAACATGGCGGTGTATTTTTCCGTCCTGCAACCCGGGGATACCATCCTCGGAATGGACCTGCGCCAGGGGGGACACCTCACCCATGGAAGTCCCGTGAGCTTTTCGGGAAAGTTGTTCCGGGTGGTTTCCTACGGGGTCCGCCGGGACACGGAAACCATCGACTACGATCAGCTCGAAGAGTTGGCCCTCGAGCATCGTCCCAGGATGATCATTGCCGGAGCGAGCGCTTACCCGCGAATCATCGACTTTCCTCGTTTCCAGGCCATTGCCGGGTCGGTGGATGCGTACCTGATGGTGGACATGGCCCATATCGCGGGGCTCGTCTGCACGGGTCTCCACCCCAATCCGATCCCTTACGCCGACTTTGTGACCTCGACCACCCACAAGACCCTGCGAGGACCGCGAGGCGGATTGATTCTCTCCCACGGGGAACACGCCAAAAGCCTCGATAGCCAGATTTTCCCGGGTATCCAGGGGGGCCCTCTCATGCACATCATTGCCGCCAAAGCCGTGGCCTTCCAGGAAGCACTGCAGCCCTCCTTCAAGGAATACCAGAAAAGAGTGGTGGAAAACGCCCAGAGGTTGGCATCTGAGCTCTCAAACCTCGGCTATCGGCTGGTTTCCCGAGGCACCGACACCCATCTCATGCTCATCGACCTTGGGCCCCAGGGGCTTACGGGGAAAACGGCCGAAGAGACCCTGGACAGAGCCGGAATCACGGTCAACAAGAATTCCATCCCCTTCGATCTCCAGAAGCCGAGTGTTTCCAGTGGGATTCGCATCGGGACTCCCGCGGTAACGACCCGTGGAATGACGTCGGATCATATGGTCCGGGTGGCCCATTTCATTCACGAGGCACTCCAGGCCGTGGGCAAGGAGAAGATTCTCGAATCCCTGAAAAAGGAAGTGGCGAAATTCTGCAGCGATTTCCCGCTGCATCGGTCGAACCCCGAGTAGCTGCCGTCCCGTGGCTTTCCATACGAGCAACGGGCCGGCGCTGATTTCTGGTAAAACATGAAACCGGCACCCCGTCCCGAGGCTTACATGAGACAGGCCCTGACTCTCGCCGCCCGGGGAAGAGGAGCGACCAGTCCGAATCCCATGGTGGGGGCAGTGGTTGTGAAGGACAACGAGGTTGTGGGCAAGGGATACCATGCCTTCGTGGGGGGACCGCACGGGGAAATCAATGCTCTGAGGGACGCGGGAGATCGGGCTCGGGGAGCCGTCCTCTACGTGACCCTCGAGCCGTGCAACCACCTGGGAAGGACTCCCCCCTGCACCAAGGCGATCCTCGATGCAGGAATATCCCGGGTGGTCGTCGGGATGCGGGACCCGAATCCCCATGTGGCGGGAGGTGGGATTCAAACCCTGGAAAGACATGGAATCCCCGTCGAATGCGGCGTCCTTGAAGAAGAATGCCGCCGTCTGAATCAGTCGTTCATCAAGTATTCGACCTTGGGAATTCCCCACGTGACCCTCAAGGCAGCCTCCACCCTGGACGGGTGCATTGCCGCCCGGACAGGCGACTCCAAGTGGATCACCAATGAACGGTCCAGGCGCTTCGTCCACCAGCTTCGGCGTTCTGTGGACGCCGTTCTGGTGGGAATCGGAACGGCTGAAGCCGACGATCCCCGGTTAACGGTGCGACTGCCGGGAAAGAACCGGCGGCAGCCCGTTCGGATCGTGCTGGATACTCGGTTGAAGCTCTCCAGGGAGAGTATCCTGGTCCGGAGTGCCGGGGAGGTCCCCACCTGGGTTGCCTGCGGCGAGGGGGCGTCCGTGGCCGGAGAGGAGTCTCTTACCCAAGATGGAGTGCGGGTTTTGCGAATTCCGGAAGTCAGGGGACGAGTGGGCTTGGCCTTCCTCCTCCAGGAACTGGGAAGACAGGGGATCACCAGCCTGCTGGTCGAAGGCGGGGCGAAGGTTTTGGGGGCTTTCCTCGATGAGGGTCTTGCCGATGAGTTCTTCTTCTTCTATGCTCCCAAGATCCTGGGCGACCCACGAGGAATTCCGATGGTTGCGGGGAGAGCCCGAAAAAAACTGGCGGAAGCCATCGCAGCCTACGACGTGCGCGTGAGAAGGTTTGGACAGGATTGGATGGTGTCGGGGCGGCTGCGCCCGACTCTCTACTGATGGGGTGCCGGGATGTTCACGGGACTGATTGAAGGGACGGGCGCCTTGTTGCGGGTAGACCGCCGGGGGAGCGACGTGCGGATGCTCCTTCGCCCTTCGTTCCCCATGGACCGTCTTGCAGTGGGGGAGAGTATCGCCGTGGACGGGGCCTGCCTGACGGTGACTTCCTTTCATGGGGATGTGTTTGCCGTGGATGCCTCCGCCGAAACCCTTCGACGAACCACCTTGGGTCGCAAAACCCCGGGCTCTCGGTTCAACCTCGAAAGGGCCCTGAGGATAGGAGACCGGTTGGGCGGTCATCTGGTGAGCGGCCACGTGGACGGCATCGGTGTCTTGAAGGACCGACGGGTGGAGGGTCGGTCCGTCGGGCTTCTTTTCGAGATTCCGCCCCATCTTTCGGTCTACGTGGTGGAGAAGGGTTCCATCGCCGTCAACGGCATCAGCCTCACGGTGAACCGGTGCGGCAAAAGCCGTTTCGAGGTGAACATCATTCCCCACACATTGACGGAAACCACCATCGGAGACATGCAGGTGGGCGATGAGGTCAACATCGAGACGGACCTCATCGGAAAATATGTAGCCAAGATACTCGATGGCTGGTTGAACTCCCCTGGGAAGACGGACAGTTCCGGTGGAATCGACCTGGATTTTCTCCAACAACACGGTTTTTTGTAGCCATTCGAGCGAAAGCCGGTGAATGTCGTGGACAAATCCCCGGATTTCGCTGCTGGTCGGGACCTCCGGACATGAAAGTGCCATCGAGTCCGTCGGGTTGAGAAGTCGGGTCCCTCGTGTTATAGATCGGCGGACAAAGATTCACAGGTTCTCGGTGCCTGAACCTGCTCACATGCAGTCGCTCGCAATCGAAAGGAGCTCGATCAAGATGCCTCTGGCAACGATCCCGGAAGCCCTGGAGGACATTCGGCAGGGCAAGATGGTGATATTGGTGGACGACGAGGACCGCGAAAACGAGGGGGACCTGTGCATGGCCGCCGAAAAGGTCACCCCGGAGGCCGTCAACTTCATGGCCCGCTATGGTCGGGGCCTCATCTGTCTCTCCATGACCCCCGAATGGGTGGACCACCTCCGTCTCCCCATGATGGTTTCCAACAACCTCTCTCGTTTTCAGACGGCCTTCACCGTATCCATTGAAGCTCGCCGTGGGGTGACCACGGGGATCAGTGCCGCAGATCGGGCGCACACCATTCTCACGGCCATCGCCGACAATGCGCAACCGGAGGACCTGGTGAGTCCCGGCCATGTCTTTCCTCTTCGGGCCAGGAAGGGGGGGGTCCTGGTGCGAACCGGGCAGACCGAAGGGTCGGTAGACCTGGCTCGATTGGCGGGGTTGAAGGAAGCCGGGGTCATCTGCGAGGTGATGAAGGATGACGGCACGATGGCCAGGATGCCGGACCTGGAAAAGTTTTCCCAGGAACACGGGGTGAAAATTGTGGCCGTGGCGGACATCATCCGCTACAGAATGCAGCACGAGCTCTTTGTTCACAAGGGTGCCGAGGCTCATCTTCCTTCCTTGTGGGGAGGAGACTTCAGGGTCATCGCCTACGACAACGACATCGATGAATACACGCACCTTGCCCTGGTGAAAGGGGAAATCGACCCCGAAAAGGAGATCCTGGTGCGTGTGCACTCCGAATGCGTTACCGGGGACGTCTTCGGGTCTTTGCGTTGCGATTGCGGGGGGCAGCTCCGCGCCGCTCTTACCAGGATCGGCAAGGAAGGCTGCGGGGTCCTCCTGTACATGAGGAATCACGAAGGCCGCGGAATCGGTTTGCTCAACAAGATCAAGGCCTATGCCCTGCAGGAAAAGGGGTACGATACCGTGGAGGCCAACAAGGCCCTTGGATTTCAGCCGGACCTTCGAGACTATGGAATCGGTGCCCAAATGCTGGTGGACCTTGGAATACGCAAAATGCGCCTGATGACCAACAACCCTAAAAAAGTAGTGGGCCTCGAGGGCTATGGGCTTAAGATTACTGAAAGGGTGCCCCTGGAGATTCCCCCCAACGAATCCAACCTCCAGTACCTGAAAACCAAGTGCACCAAGATGGGACACCTGTTGAGCTGCGTCCTGCAGGAGGATGTGCATCATGAAAATCTTTGAGGGAAAGCTTCTCGCCCAGGATCTTCGTTTTGGCGTTGTGGTGAGCCGTTTCAACGATTTCATCTCCGACCGTTTGTTGGGAGGGGCTCTGGATGCCTTGAAACGGAGCGGTGCCGACGAGAAGGCCATCGATATTTACAAGGTGCCCGGGGCGTTCGAGATTCCCCTCGTTGCGCAAAAGGTGGCGTCCAGTGGACGCTACGACGCGGTGATCTGCCTGGGGGCCGTCATTCGAGGCTCAACTCCCCACTTCGATTATGTGGCCAATGAAGTCTCGAAGGGGATCGCCCACGTGGGGCTCGAGACCGGAGTTCCCATCTCCTTCGGCGTCCTGACCACCGATACCCTCGAGCAGGCCATCGAGCGAGCGGGATCCAAATCCGGGAACAAGGGTTGGGACGCCGCCATGGCCGCCGTGGAAACGGCCAACCTTCTCAAACAGATCGCATGACGCTTCATGGGCCGACGCAGACGTTCCCGGAAAATCGCTTTACAGATTCTCTACGAAATGGAAATGGTCCAGGTTCCGCCGGAGCAGGCAGTTGCCATGTTCTACGAGCACTTCGATGCCCCCCTTTCTTCCCGCCCCTTCACGGAAACCCTGGTCTTCGGGGTGGTCCTCCATCGCAGTGAAATCGACCAACTTATAGCCGCCGCTTCCGATCACTGGCGAATCGACCGGATGTCCATCGTGGACCGGAATATCCTCCGGATTGCCCTTTTCGAAATGCTCTACTGCAAGGACATCCCTCCCAAGGTCTCCATCAATGAAGCCATCGACCTGGGCAAGACCTTCGGCACCGAGGAATCGGGCGCTTTCATCAACGGGATCCTGGACCACATGCTGCTCGAGCTGAAGGAAAGCCGCAAGTTTTCCAACGGCCCACCACAATCGAGTCTCTCTTGAAAGAAGGCCGATAGGTCGGTCTGATTTCAAATCCCCTCTGCTTTTCCCCCATTCGTTTTCAAGGGTTTTTTCTCCTCTGACGGGGTCCCTCTTGCGAGGATTCATTCAGGGGGAGGCGATCCGTTCGCCTCGATTCCGTGCCGCGAAACCGGGTGTCCCGGAAGTCGTGGCCGCAGGGGTGGAAAGGCTTGCGGGAAAAAGATGCGGCATGACGAGGAGGCGGAGGGGAAAAAAATGCCGGGGTTTCTCCAGGTTGCAGCGAAAACGGAATGCTTTGGGAGTATCTTGTTGCGGGAGGTCGGCTGGACAACCACAAAAAGAGAACCGCCCTTTCTTCCGGGAAGAGCGAGAATGGGTGAAAAGGTCCATCGAGAATGATGAGCGGACCCGCTCATGAGCATGGATCTTGCAAATTCACTGACTCAATCCGTCAACAAGGCTGCAAAGGATAAAGGTATGGCCGTGAGCGACAAGGCAATCCCCGGAGTCCATCAAGCACCGGAGGCCGCCAACCTGGAGTGGGCCTATCGTTCCGTTGTCTCCTCCAGCCAGCAGAAACTCTTTCGAACGGTATTGAACCAAGCTCAATCCATGGACCCTACGGGATTGGATGAAGGAGTGGATTCGCTCCAGGTGGACCTTCAAAAAATCTACGACGCCGGAGTCCAGGGCCAAAAGATTGACACCATGAAACAGGGCGGAGTCCGTGGTCCTCAACCCGGCGAGATGAACGACTTGGCGACCAGCGCCCTGTTGAACCTCGCGGCAATCACCGGGAGGAGGGATCAGCTCGCGGCTTACTACAGCCGGGCCGTTGCGACGCGGAGAACCCCAGAGACGGGCACAGCCGCCCAGGCCGGCACTTCACCGTCCCTCCCGGCTTTACCCCCGTCCCTTTCGAGGCAACCGGGCAGGCAGGGAGAACTATCGGCTCGGTTCGAGTCCGGTGAATTGGGAATCAAGGCCATCGGCTACGATGAAAAGGGTGGTACCTCGTACGGCACATACCAGATCGCCTCCCGGGTGGGTACCATGCGTCGGTTCATCAGCTACCTTGAGGATCATGCTCCCGAATGGGCCAAACGACTCAAGGCGGCTGGTCCCGCCGACACCGGCGGTCGTTATGGGGGAATGCCTGCGGAGTGGCGGAAGATCGCCGAGGAGGACCCCATCCGTTTTGCCAGGATCCAGCACGATTTCATCGAGGAAAGCCACTACTTTCCGGCTATGGAAGAGATCTACGAGAGAACCGGGGTAAACATTGGAAAACAACCCAGGGCCTTGAGAGAGGTGCTCTGGAGCACGGCGGTGCAGCACGGGCCACGGGGTGCAGCCGACATCTTCTGCCGGGCCATTGAACAAGACCGGACCAGGGGAGGCACGGGGCAGCTGAGAGACTTGGTTCGATCCATCTATGATTCCCGGTCGACCCAGTTTGCGGATTCGGGTTCGGAGGTCGAGGGGGCTGTTCTGAGGAGGTTTCGCGAGGAAAGGGCCATGGCCCTGGCAATGCTGGCCGCAGAAAACCGGACCTCAGAGGCCTCAACCTAGTCCGGCTTTGGCAGAATTGTGCATCCAGGTTCTGCAAGCAGGATAACAGGCCTTGCTCCACGGGCGGCTTGAATGTTCTGTTTTCTCTTCCTTAGAACAGGATACTTCATCCAGCGGCTATCGGCCACGCCTCGAAAGACTGGAGGGGGAAATTTGCGGCACGGGAGGTTTGCCAAGAAGGTGTCAACTTACCGACAAAAATGGGTTTAAATGTGGAGAATCCGACCCATGAGCAGTGATTCCCGGTTGTGACCCCAATAGATGAAAGGTCTTTGTGAGTGCTCAGGGTTCTTCGGAAACAACCGAAGACAAAGGCATAGAATTCAATAGGTTGGTCTAATTTCTTCCGGAAATTGCCGGCCTGTAAAGGATTCCGTTAATGTCTCGGACAACTTGCAACCAAAGCAAGAGGTCGGACAAAACCTCAAACGCCCCTAACCCAAATACACCGGATTTCTTCGACAACCTTTACAACGGCTTCTGGAAGACTGAAGGGTCTACCAGCCCTTACGAATACGAAGATCCCCTCAGACTTGAGTTTTACAAAAAACTTGCGAGTCTTCCCTTTTTTGATAGCTGCGGCAAGATTCTCGATGTCGGTTGCGGCACAGGAGGGGTTTTTGGGGCTCTCCCTCGGGACAACCAACTGAAAAAATACGGCATTGATTTCTCTTCGGTCGCCATAGAGGAAATAAGAAGGCGATTTCCCGACGGAATTTTTGTGACGGGCGACGTCCATCATCTTCCGTTTCCCGACAACTTCTTCGACAGGATCATCTGCACAGAGACCCTCGAACACGTCGACGACCCAGCGGCGGTGGTAGCGGAAATGTACCGAGTACTCAAGGAACACGGAAAGATCCTGATCACTGTCCCTGAAGAGAGCCTCGACCTGGATGCGGAGGCATGGCCAGGCGGCATGAGCTTGCAAATCAACAAGTTTTCCATGGCGACTCTCTCAGCCCTTTCCGAGAGCCAGGGATTCACGATCGACACCACCAAAATCGACGATAGAGAGATCTGGCTGACGGCCGACAAGGTGCCTGCCTCCGACAAATGCCGGAGAGCAAAGACAAAATTCATCCTCACCAATGTCGATGCCGATATCCTGGCGGCTCGGGCCCTATTCGAAGAAGGTAAGTATCTCGACGCTTTCGATCTGTACGAGCAGATGGCAGACTATTACCGACACCAGGCTGTGCCGATCCTGGCAGAGGCCTACGATCTTTTCCAGCTTCTTCCGGAAAAGGAGGATAGATACCACCTCTACCAGGCCCGCTATTTCGATTTCGGTATAAAACCATCGGACAAGGTGCTCGATATCGGCAGCGGGCACCTTCCCTTTGCAACCCACCTTGCGGACATCTCCCTCGATAACGGCGATGTGGGCCGCGCCGGGATTCCCTTCAAGCACCTTCACGGCAAGCCCGTCTACGAGTGCAACATCGAAAGGTTACCGTTCGCGGACAAGGAATTCGATTTCGTTTACTGCTCTCACGTTCTGGAGCACGTGGATTCACCGGAGGACGCCTGCCGGGAGCTGATGCGGGTAGCAAGGCGCGGATACATCGAAACCCCCACCCGAGGCAAGGACCTCTGGCTGAACAGCGCCAAGATAAGCAATCACCGATGGGCTGTAGAGTTCATCCATGGACGGTTGATCTTCACCGAATACACCACTGCCGAACTCGATGGCCTCAACTGCGACCTCCTGATGAGTATGCACTGCTCGCCCCGGTCGGCCAGGGAAAAGGCCTTCTCCGCCCTTGTCTACCTCAAGGCCGATATGGTCAACACCATGGTCTATTGGGAGGGGAGTTTCGATCTGGAGGTGCGGCGACTTGCCGGTGCCGGGAATGCGGTTTCGCCGCCATCGACGGTCGGTGTGGAACCAGCATCCATTGCATTCAGCACCGAACCAGCCGTTTCGGCTCCCTCCTGCCTGTTTCTCAACACCTATTACGACGGTTTCATAAATGAACACTACCGCAGGAATCCAGGCCTCGATGGCCGACCGTACCTCGATCAGAAGGCATCCTTGCAGGGCGAATGCTTCGGCGACAGTGACTTTTATTCCGAGGGGCTCAAGCGCGCCGGCTGGCAGGCTGACGACCTGATCCTCAACTGCCGACCACTTCAGGATGCCTGGGCCAGAGAGAATGGATGCGGGGACGAGGGGCCAGCCCGCGTCATCGAGCAGATCAGGCGTGCGAAGCCAAGTGTGGTTTATCTGCAGAACCTTGGTCTCGCCACGAAAGAGTTTCTCTCAGCCATCCGGCCCTACACCGAGCTGATCGTCGGCCAGATCGCCTGCCCGATCCCGCCCCAGGCCCATCTGCACGGCCTGGACATCATCCTCTCCTCTTTTCCCCACTACGTCATCCGCTTCAGAGAGAGGGGGATCACGGCATACTACCAGCCCCTCGCCTTCGATCCCAAGGTCCTTGAAAAAATCGGCCACCGGGCAAGAAGGCACCCCGTGACCTTCGTGGGGGGAATCTCCGCCGCCCACGGCAAGGGTAAGGAATACCTCGAGAAGATTGCGGAACTGGTCCCTGTCGATTTCTGGGGATATGGGGCCGAGACCCTTCCCGCTGACTCGCCGATCCGCATGAGGCATCACGGTGAGACGTGGGGCATCGATATGTTTTCGGTCCTTGCCGAGTCCCGGATTACCATCAATCGGCATATCGATGTAGCCGAAAACTATGCCAACAACATGCGCCTGTTCGAGGCGACCGGCTGCGGCGCACTCCTCATCACCGACTACAAGGATAACCTCGGCGAGCTCTTCGAAATCGGCAGGGAAGTAGTAGCTTACCGATCCCCGGAGGAATGCGCCGCGCTCATCAAGTACTACCAGCTTCACCCCGAAGAAGGCGATGAGATTGCCCGCGCGGGTCAGGCACGAACCCTTCGGGACCATACCTATGCCAGGCGAATGGAGCAGACCGCCGAGATACTGGAGCGGCATCTCCGCTACCGCAGGGAAAAGGACCACTTCCCGACACCCGACCTGTCGAAGATATCGTACGGCCATACGGCGATCTCGGTGTCGGAGATTACCCCGGACATGACCTCGGCATGGCAGGACGAGGGCATTCCCGCCCGGCAGCGGGCGCTGGTCCAAAAAGAGCTGGCGCAGATGTACCGGGGAAAGGTCCCCATTGCCTTCCAGGTTCTTGCCGACGCCATAAAACCCCTTCTTCCACCCGGAGGGTCGATCCTGGAGATCGGCTGTGCCAGCGGATATTATTACGAAATCCTCGAATACCTTCTCAACAGGCGGATCGATTACACCGGCGTCGACTATTCGGAGCCACTCATCGCGATGGCGCGGGACTATTACCCGAAGGCAAAGTTCTTCACGGCGGACGGTGCCTGTCTTTTCTTCGCCGACCGGCAGTTCCACACGGTCGTCTCCTCTGGCATCCTGCTCCATGTCCCCAACTGGCGACAACACATCTTCGAGACAGCCCGGGTCGCGGACCGGTTCGTTGTTGCCCACCGGACACCGATATGCAGAAGGAAACCGACCCAGCACCTGAAGAAATTCGCTTACGGGGTCAAAACGGTCGAGATTGTATTCAACGAAGTCGAGCTGCTCAGGGAATTCGCCGTCAACGGCCTGAACCTCATCCGGACCCTCGAATTCTATTCGAATCCGGCCGACGATTCCTACGATGTGACCTACGTATTCGCAAAAGCGGAAAAAGATTTTGTTCGTTGATCCAGGGAGGATTCTGGGGTTGGAGCGACGATGCGTCTCCATGCCTGCAACCCGTCGGGCATAACCGAGTATCGGATGGGGAACATCAACGAGTCCTCCTTCGAGGAAATCCGGCACGGCTCCAAATACGAGTATACGCGGCGGTTTTGTCTTGCCGGAATCCCACAGGATAACGGCTTCGCGATCATGTGCCACAGCTGCTACAATAAATTCCCAAACCGGTCGATGAGAGAAGGCGACATGCACGCGCCATGCCTTCCGCCAGCCGACGAAGCCGAACCGGAATACGCGGGGCCTTGCGCCGAAGTGCCGGCAACACCACCATCGGCAACAGGAGAAAACATGTTCTGGGATGACATCCTGCTCGTAACGGAGCAGATTGAAAAATACGGTCTGCGCAAGCCTTTCGCCGACCTCGGCGGCATGGAGCGGCCGTGTATTGCCGACTACAGCCTCACGATGGCAACCGGCGATCAGAACGCAAGGTACATATCCCTGGCGCAGAGGCCATTCGATCACATCGACAAAGAGTATCTGATCCTAAACCCCGACAAGGGAGACCCATTTATCGAGGACCTCCCGTACTCATATACCGATGCGTTCGGAACGGCGGTCTGCCTGAACGTCATGGAACACGTTCAGAACCCATTTCGGGTCTTTGCCGCTCTCTACCAGGTAATGCGGCCCAACAGCCTTCTGATCGTGGAAACGGTCTTCTCCTTTCCGTATCATCCCTCGCCCAACGATTACTGGCGCTTCAGCCCGGACTGCCTGCGGTATCTGAGCGAAACCGCCGGATTCCGGGTTCTGGAGTGCGGATGGCGGATGACGATCCCGGCAAGCAAGGGAATTCTCAATATCGCGAACAGGGAGCCCCAGGACATCCGGTCGGTGTATGCAACTCTCACGAAAGGCGACTTTACGCCGCAACCGGCTACAGCCTATCAACTCCCCGCCCGTCACTCTTCGAACCCGGCAGTGTTAAGCCTCATCAATGAAAGGTCCTTATGAACTTCTCGGGAACGAACGTCCTCATAACCGGCGGTCTCGGCTTCATCGGCTCCAACCTGGCCATGTGCCTGGTGGAACTCGGCGCCCGCGTGACCCTCGTGGACAGTCTCATCCCCGAGTACGGGGGAAATCTCTGGAATATCGAGCCGATCAAGGAGAAGGTCCGCGTCAACATCTCGGATGTTCGAGACGAGCACTCCATGAAGTACCTCGTCCAGGGTCAGGACTATCTCTTCAACCTTGCTGGACAGACGAGCCACGTCGATTCCATGAACAACCCCTATCCGGACCTGGAGATCAACGCCCGTGCACAGCTCTCGATCCTCGAGGCCTGCCGCCGGCACAACCCGGGGATCAAGCTCGTCTTCGCCAGCACTCGACAGATGTATGGGGCCCCCCGATACCTTCCGGTCGACGAACGGCACCCCTTGAGCCCGGTGGATGTGAACGGCATCAACAAGATGGCCGGCGAGTGGTATCACCTGGTTTACAACAACGTCTATGGCATCCGCGCCTCCGTGCTCCGCCTCACTAACACCTACGGCCCCCGCATGCGGGTGAAAGACGCCCGCCAGACTTTTCTCGGGATCTGGATCAGGAGGATCATCGAGGGGCAGCCGCTCCTGGTATTCGGCGACGGGAAGCAAATACGCGATTTCACTTACGTGGATGACGTGATCGAGGCAATACTCCTGTGCGCAGCATCAGAAGACGCCAACGGGGAGATATTCAACCTGGGGGCCGACGACCCCCTTACTCTCCGAGACACGGCGGAAACGATGATCCGGGTGAACGGCGGCGGCACATACCAGATCGTCCCATTCCCCGAGGATCGAAAATCGATCGACATCGGTGACTACTACGCCGACTATCGGAAGATCCGCGCCAAGCTCGGCTGGAAACCGACAACAAGGCTGGAGGAGGGGCTGAGAAGGACCATCGGGTACTACCGGCAGTTCTCAAATCATTACTGGGAGGCCGACAATGGGAACTGACGTTGTTCCGGTGGCGAACCCCCTTGCCCAGTTCACACGGCGTGAAGAGGAAATCAGGGTGGCCATCGACAGGGTGCTCAAGAGCGGCTGGTACATCCTGGGAAACGAGGTGAGCTTCTTCGAAAGGGAATTCGCTGCCTACATAGGGGCGGCCTTCTCCATCGGCGTCGCCAGCGGCACCGAAGCCCTGGCGCTGGCCCTTCTCTCCTGCGGCGTCCAGGCAGGAGACGAGGTAATTACCGTCTCCCACACAGCCGTGGCGACCGTTGCGGCGATCGAGCAGGTGGGGGCGACACCGGTCTTCGCCGACATCGATCCCGTCACCCGCTGCATTGACCCGGCGGCCATCCCTCCGCTCATCACCCCGGCTACAAGGGCTGTCGTCCCGGTCCACATCTACGGCCAACCGGCGGACATGCCGAAAATCTGCTCCATTGCCTCCCGGAACAGGCTGAAGGTGGTCGAGGACTGCGCCCAGGCCCACGGCGCTGGAATTGATGGCAGGAAAGTTGGTACCTTTGGCGATGCCGCCGCCTTCAGCTTCTATCCCACCAAAAACCTCGGCGCCATCGGCGACGGTGGCGCTGTGACGACCGGCTCAGCGGAGATAGCTGATGCCTGCCGTGCCCTGAGGGAGTATGGCTGGAAGGAGCGCTACATAAGCACGGTAGCGGGCCTGAACTCTCGGCTGGACGAGATTCAGGCAGCGGTCCTGCGGGCAAAGCTTCACCACCTGGATACCGACAATGCTAGACGAAGGAAAATCGCCGACCGTTATCGGAAGGCGTGCGACGGCAGACTTGTGGTCCCCCCGCCGCTCATACCCGGCACACTGCACGCTATGCACCTCTTCGTGGTGGAGGCGGAGCAGCGAACCAGCCTGCGACAGTTTCTGAAGGAACGCGGCGTTGCCACTGCTCTCCATTACCCGATGCCCGTCCACCGGCAACCGGCTTACGAGGGAAGAATCCGGGGCGGAGACCGGCTGCCGGTGACCGAATCTCTCTATCGCCGCATCCTGACCCTACCCATGTACCCGGAGCTGACCGACGGCGAGGTCGCGAGGGTTTGCGGCGCCATCAGCGAGTGGATTTCGATGTGCGGCAGATGAGGAGATCATGAAACGTTACTACTGCACCTATTTCGACCGAAACTACCTCGTCAGGGGCCTGGCGCTCATGGAGTCGCTCGCCGCCCACGAGACGCGGGACTACACCCTGTTTGCCATCTGCCTGGATGAAATCTCCCGGGTTATCGTGGAAGGACTGGGGCTCCCCCGGGTTGCGACCATCCCCCTTCACGAGATCGAAAGGGGAGACGATCCTCTCTTGGCCACCCGTTCCAACCGCTCTCTGGTCGAATACTACTGGACCCTCACTCCGACCGTCATCCGCCGGCTCATGGACCGATACCCGGAGATCGACGCGCTTGCCTACCTCGACGCCGACCTCTACTTCTATTCGTCACCGGAGCCGATATTCGCGGAGTTTAGGGACCACTCCATCCTGATCCACGAACACCGGTTTCCGCCCGCCTTGGGGCACCTTGCCGAAAACGGACGGTTTAACGTCGGACTTCTCATTTTCGGCAGGGACGAGCCTGGTGAGGAGGCACTGGACTGGTGGCGGCAACGCTGTATCGAGTGGTGTTACGCCCGTGTGGAAGACGGCAAATTCGGCGACCAGCTCTATCTTGAGGACTGGCCCCGGCGCTTCGCAAGGGTGCGGGTGTTGGAGCACATCGGTGCCGGCGTGGCGCCGTGGAACCACGAACAGTACCGCTATGCCTGCGACGGAAACGGCCGGGTGAGCGTGAACGGAATGCCTCTCATCTTCTACCACTTCCACGCTCTTGCCTTCGTAAGTCCAGGGATCATCATTCCAGCCAAGCACCTGACGTATCCGCTTACCGAAGAAATCCTCCGGCTCTGTTTCATCCCGTATGTGAAGGCCCTTACCCGCGCAATCGAGGCAGTGAAGTCCCTACTTCCCGATTTCTCCTTCGGCCTCAACGACGGCTCTGTCCTGACGACGGAGCACACGTTCGTTGCCCGCAAAACGCTGGCTGCAGTATTGCGCAACGCCGGCATCCCCCATCCTTCCTTCAGTATCGACTCGGAATGGGACTGCTACCGCTCTTCCCAGCTGGTAGAACCGGGGATAGTTCGTGCAGAAAGCCCTACCAAGAAGGTATCCACCCCGGTTACAGCTACCGAACTTAATCGACGGGGAGAAGAGTTCTTCGCCTCCAACGATATTCGAAGTGCACTGGAAATGTTCACCAGGGCGCTGGAACTCGACCCGGCTTCCCCTCCTATCCTCAACAACCTCGGGGTTCTTTATTGGAAGAGCGGAAATGCCGCAAAAGCGCTCAATCATCTCTCACGAGCCATCGAATCAAACCAGGACTACAGCCCGGCCATTTTGAATGCGGCCATGATACTGGAAGCGCTGGGAAATGCCCAAGAGGCGCGGCTTCTCTTCGAGAGGTATTTGAACATCATCCGTCGGACAACGAGAGCAGAGGCTTGAAGCACAACCTGTCAACATCGAGAGAATGAAACCACGAACTTCCCCTCGCTCACATCCATGCCTCGTATCTTGGCGGTCCTTCTGTGCCAGTATGGCGGATACGCCTCCTCTGTGATAAATTAGTTCGAGAGTGGGGGAGGGAGATAATCGTGAAAGAGATGGCGTGGATGAAAGAAGACCCATTCGGGGAAGGTGTCCCGGTGGCGACTTCCCATTCCTGGACCTCCGCCGGAGGCCAGCGGGGGCGAGGGTCGTTCGAGTGGTCGCTCTTTTTTGCGGAGCTTTACTCAGGATTGGATTAGAGCCCTTCTTGAACACTTACCCGAGGGAGTCCAACATGAATAACGAGGATAGCCATTCAACACCGACATTAGCCGAGTTCCTTGATTCCCACCGAGGAGAACACCATATCATTGTGCTTCAGGACTTTCCTGATCCCGATGCCATCTCTTCGGCTTTTGCTCATCGACTCATTGCCGCCGCCTTCGGGATCGAGTGCGACATTGTTTACAGCGGCAGGATTAGCCATCCTGAAAATATCGCATTGGTGAAGCTGCTTGGGATTGAGCTGCTACGATTTGATCCTTCTCACGACTGGAAGAAATACGCCGGTGCCGTCTACGTGGATAATCAAGGGACAACGGCGGAGGAGATTGTAAAGCATTTGGAGGAGGTTGGGGTGGGTGCCTTGGTTGTTGTGGATCACCATGAGCCTCAACAGCGGCTCAAACCCGATTTTATAGATGTTCGACGGAACTTTGGTGCTACAGCCACAATCTATGCCGAATACCTTGAAAATGGACTAATCGAACTGGACAAATCTCATCGAGAGCACGTAATGGCAGCCACTGCCCTCACCCATGGTATCATGACCGATACAAACGGTTTGATAAGAGCCCGTCGGGAAGATTTCCATGCTGCCGGCTTCCTGAGCGACTTCAGGGATGCGGATCTGCTTCAGCAGATCATGAGCCAGTCACGTTCCAAAAGGACCATGGATATCATCCATCGAGGCCTCGAGAACCGTGTCATTGTTGAAGGTTTTTCAATTGCCGCCGTCGGTTATCTCCGGGCGGAAGACCGGGATGTAATTCCACAGACCGCCGACTTCCTGGTTACAGAAGAAAATGTGCATACAGCCATTGTTTACGGGATAGTAAGCGGGGCCGAGCGTGAAGAATCAATTATCGGGTCTCTCCGGACGACAAAAATCACACTCGATCCCGATGAATTCCTAAAGGAGACTTTCGGCAAAAGCGATTCCGGCTACTTTTACGGCGGAGGCAAAGAAACAGCGGGCGGATTCCAGATCCCCATCGGGTTTCTTTCCGGGGGTAGAGGTGAAAAATTTTATGAACACAAATGGATGGTTTTTGATGAAATGATTAAGCAAAAGCTATTCGCAAAAATAGGAGTCAAAGATGCTTCGCGGGGATCCGGTCAGGGGGTGTAATCCCTGAACCGAGCGATTTCTCTCCGGTTGCGCTCGTCATATCGGCAAAAGCAGGCAGGTTTTCATAAAAAAACCTCCTGGATTCCGCCTTCCGTCGGAATTAGGCCGGGCTGAAGGTACAATCGCTCAGATTAGGTAACACCAAATACGCGGAGTGCTGAATTTTTACGTTTCCTGTCGGTTTTTCCCGGACACCCTCTCTCAGATTGGGTCCGGGTTCTTTCAAATTTTGTAGCGCAGAAATGCTCCGATGCGAGCGATTTCTTCCAAACGAGGATGGCCGCCGGCAATATGTTTAATTTCTCCCCTCTGTAAAAGAACTTCTTCTATGGCCTCTTCTACCACATCTTCTACCGAAAGAGACTCCTTTGCGCAAAAGGCACAATTCGGCTCCTTCAAATCCAGGTAGGCACATTCTTGACAAAGATATCCCGGAACATAGTAATCCTCATCTACCACCAACAGCCGACAGGCCCCCAGAGGAATAGCCCGCAGGACACTATCTATCCCTTTGACGGCCAATCCACCTTTATCTATGGTTTCTATAAGATTTTCTAAAATTTTGTTATCTTCCTCTTCTTTTATCTCTTTCTCCGTTTTTAAGGCCGCTTCGACTACAGTACCAATGTGATCTTTAGGATTAAGGTCCAGCCTCCCTTTTACCCTGGGTTGCAAATAGCTATGGAGAAGGGGGAATAAAAGTGAGTAGTCTTCTGGTCTGATACCGATAAAAAGATACTCAAAGTGCCCCATTCTAAAGTGATCCAATAGGGCATCAGCGACTCTCTGGTAGTGACGTAAGATTTTGTTTTTAATGCTTCTTTCAATCCGGCGCTCTTCCAAACCGTACCATCCCGCCTTCTTTATTTTTCCCCGAACCTCGGAATGATACGTTTCATGCTCTAGTGTTTCCCCCATATACACTTCCACCAGGCGAGCTTCCCGCTCATCCACCAGCGCCAACATCAGTCGATGATACTCGTCCAAAATTGCAATCAAAGGACGTATATATGGATCGAGATCTACCACTATCCGGGATTTTACCGGCTGAGCAAGCCGGTAAATTTGGAAGAAATCTCTTCCTGCATCAGCTATTATTACCAACCCTCTCACTTTTCCTTTTAATTCAAGGCCGTAATTTACAACATCTTCAATCTTCTTAAAATCTTCTTTTACCTGGGTTAGCTGTTTTTTGGACCAATCTTCTTTCTCCAGCAATTGCTGTTTCTCACGAAGTAAATTACGGGCAAATGTTTTATATTTGTTCGGAGATGTACGACGAAGATCCACGTTCAAATAAAAAGAAGTAACCAATGTATCAGCCGGCTCGATTTCTAAAAGTTTTCTAATATCTTCTACAGTAATTACATTGTGATCCATTTTATTTTACTCCGCCTTTCTGTTTAGTTTTGTTTCCTAGCGCCACTTTGTAAAAATTCTGAATCGTGGGGGTGCATCATAATGGGATGGCCTCAGGGAATCCCAAAGACGACATCGCGGCAGGCCTCTCCTACGGCTTTGTGGGCGGATGGATGGGTTCCACATCCTCCACATCCAGCTCCACGCTCACCGACCGCTGAATGATATCCACACTCACCACCAGCCGTCCCTTCCTGGGATTGTGGCGGACGAGAATTCCGCAGCAACCCGAAAGGGGGCCTCGTTTGACCTGAACCCAATCGCCCTCTTTCAAATAGGAGTGCAGGGTGGGTCCCAGGTCAGACTGGAGCATCGCCTTTAGATTGTCGATCTGGTAGTCCGGGATGGGGAGAACCCCCTCGGAATTCCGAATAAAGCAGACGGCTCCCGGTGTTTTCAGAATGTCGACGTGGGAGTAGTTGTCGAGAACCGTATGGACGAAAACATAGCCCCGAAACAGGGGGGTTCGAATGCGCTTGCGGCGATCCCGCCTCTTGCTCCAGCCTTCCACCAGGGGCAGATAAGAGTCGATGGCCTTGTCCTCGAGGCGTTTGGCGACCTCCTTCTCGTGATTCACCTGGACATATAGAGCAAACCAGCATAATTCCCTGCCCGTCAGCCTGGGAAACCAGATAGGCCCACGGTACTTGCGCACAAGGCCGTGAGACGCTTCCTTCCCTAGATTACCGGCATGGCTCATGGTCGAAATATCTCCAGGTTTCTTTCCATGTTTCCTTTCGGCGGTCCGCTTTCGGCTCCGCTTCCCAAAGAAAACGACAAGCCTCATCATACCCAGGCCCCAAGGCATGTCAATGGGAGCTTCTCTCACCTTTTGCCTTCCTGACCCGGTCCAAAGCCCAGGGGGTTGGAATTCTCAGAGATTTTCCATCGCGATTCTCATAGACGAGATATCCTTTGGTCATGGCGTGCTGAAAGAGGTCCCGAGTAAGGATGACATCCTGCTTGCAGTACTCGATGAGAGAATCCCAGTCTCCCTGGCGAAACCACTGGACCGCCTGCACCCCGTCGGCCCCCTTGGTCGTTCCCAGTGTTTTTTCGGCCAGGTGCTGCAGACTGACCCGAAAACCCACGTGACGGTGAATTTCCTTCAGGATGTCCACGGTGGGAAGCCGGCCCAAATCCATGGTTGTATAAGCCTTGAGCACGGCGTAATCGAAGGATTGGACGTTGAATCCCACCACCAGGTCCAGGTTTTCGAGGTGTTCAATCAGATCTGAAACATCCTCTTCCCGATACACCCGGAAATCCTCGATGGAGGTGTCGTAGACCACGGCCACGGAGATCCCCATGAGGTGCTTGTTGCCCCAGCCTCCCACTTCATCGGCCAGACGTTGAGTTTCCAAATCAAAGAACCCAATGCGTGGAAGACGATCGCCCAGGTCTTCGACCTGGTCTTTGCTCTCTTTCTCCACGGGGTCGGGCGGGTCGTCAGGCAGTTCCTCCGTCAGTTTCCACTCCCCTAAAAGATAGCGCAAAACCGAGACGGCAGCCTCTTTGTCCAAGGGTTTGTTCCCTGAACCGCATTTGGGAGAATGAATGCAGGAGGGGCATCCATCCAGGCAGTTGCAGGCAGCGATCATATCCCTGGTTCTTTCGAGCAGGGGCAGGATGATCTCGTAACCCCGGGCCGCCAACCCGATTCCTCCGGGATATCCATCATAGATGAAGACGGCGCCCTTGCCCACCTGGGGATGTAGAGGGCAGGAAATGCCACCGATGTCGTTTCGATCGCACAAAGCGAAGAGGGGAAAAATGCTGATCATGGCATGTTCGACGGCGTGGATTCCCCCCATGAAATGAAGCCTCGCATTCTGAATGCTTTTGGCAATGAGGGGCTCGATCTCGATCCAAAAGCCGATGGTTTCAAATTCCTGGGGAGGAAGGTCCAGGGGAGATGCCCCCAGGAGTTCCTGGGAGAAGAGGCGTCTTTTTTCGTAGCCCAGGATGTGCTCCGTCACTTTGAGGCGCCCCAACCGTATGAGAAAATTGCCGGCGGGTTTCGAGGACAAGACCTCGAGAATTTCCGTCTCCTTGTCGGTCTTCACCCGGGTGAAGTAAGGCAGGTGACATTCCGTCACCTGGATCAGGTGTTTCTCCAGGTCCAGCCGTTCCACCTGGTAGGACTCTCCCCGGTGGAGGTAGACGGCGCCCGGGTGGCATTCGCGAAGAGCCCGGATCCCCTCGTTCTTCCCGAGGGGTACACTCGGGATGTCCTGTGATTTCCCCCCGCGAAAGATGGTGAACGACGGCCCGACGCTCCGGATGTCCACCATGCGGTGAGGGTTGTGGAGCGCCGAAATCCACTGGTTTCCATCGGCTGTCCGATGCAACCGCCCTCCCTCCGTCAGGTGATCGAGAGTCCTACGATAGGCCTCCCCTTCAAATTCCTGTTCGTCCGTCTCGATAGGCTTCTCCGCTGCCGCACAGGGAAGATGGGCTTTCAGGATTTCCGGGTTGAGGGGGTCGGTCACCGCGATTTCGTAGGGACTCTCCAGAAATTCCCCGGGATGACGGATAATGTACTGGTCGAGGGCATCCGATTGAGGCAGCAGGATGATGGCGGATTCCCGTCCTGCTCTGCCCACGCGACCTCCCCGCTGCCAGGTGGTCATGACCGTGCCGGGGTACCCCACCAGGATACAGACATCCAACCCCCCTATGTCGATCCCGAGCTCGAGGGCACTGGTCGAGATGACGGCGTCCAGGGCTCCGCCGGCCAGCTTCTTCTCGATAGTTCTGCGCTCCTCGGGGAGGAACCCCGCCCGGTAGGAGCTCACGCGCTTGGCAAGCTCGGGAGCCATGCGCATAACACTCAGGTGGACCAATTCCGTAAGTCGACGGGACTGGGTGAAGGCAATGGTTTTCAACCCGGCCTGGGCGGCTTGGACTACCAGTCGGGCCGCAATCCGCGAGGTGTGAGACCCCTGGATGTCCCCCATTTCGAGGAAGACAAAATGGCGCTTGGCCTGGGGGGCTCCATGCTCCCGCACGATCTCGAAATTGTGGTGATTCCCCAGGAGCTGCCGGGCCAGTTGTTCGGGATTGGCGATGGTGGCGGAGAGCAAAATGAACTGGGGCCTGCTCCCGTAGAACCGGCAGATGCGCTGGAGTCTGCGCAACACCTGGCTCACCTGGCTTCCGAAGATCCCCCGATAGGTGTGCATTTCATCGATGACCACGAATTTCAGGGTCTTCCAGAACGATACCCATTTGTGGTGAAAGGGGAGGAGAGCATAGTGGAGCATGTCGGGGTTGGAGAGGAGGATGTGCGGGGGATGTTGGCGGATCTTGGACCGCTGGTGCGGAGGGGTGTCCCCGTCATAGACGGCGGGGATGAAAGAAAAGGCGGGATTTTCCTCGATGCCTGTCTCGAGGAAAGTTTGCAGATTTGCCAGCTGGTCTCGAATGAGTGCTTTGATGGGGAACAGGTAGAGCGCCCGAACCTCCGGCTCATTCAGAAAGCGTTCGGCAACGGCCAGGTTGTAAATGAGGGACTTGCCGCTCGATGTGGGGGTGGCAACGACTACGTTCAACCCATCACGGATGTGATCGAGGGCCGCAGCCTGGTGGGAATAGAGTCTTGTGATGCCCAGGCGCAACAAAATTTTTTCGAGAGTCTCCGGCAAGGGGATCGTGGGGTCGGCATGGCGAGCCTCCTGGGCCGGCAGAACGGCATGGTGAAGGACGTTACAGTCCGACCTTTTCTGCTGAAGGAGTGCCTGGAGAAACCGCTGCATCATGAGCTCACAACTCGGGGAAAAGGTTTTTTTCTCCACGGGGCGAACGGCAAAGTCCCCTGCCTTCCGGCTCCTCACATTAACCCAAAAAGGAAAGATACGGCAAGGTTCCACCAGGAAGTCCCGTCACCCACCAAGGTGTCGGCACGGCCTGCTTGGCGGACCGGTGGTTTCTCTTCAATCGGGCGGTCCGTTATGGTACCCTTTTCTCGGAGAAGTCGCTCCCGGTGGGAAAAATCCGGGAGGGTTCCGCCGGGTAAGTTCTGATTGCCGGTCTCGATTTTCCGAATCTGGTGGGCTTTTCCCGGGTTTTTTTCCGAAATCAGTGCCATCCGTGAGGACGAGGAGGAGACCATGTTGCACGAAGAATGGGTGAAGAAGATTCACTGGCTCGGACACGATGCTCTGCGCCTGGACGGAAGCGTGGTGGTCTACTTCGATCCCTTCCGGATTACCGGAGGGGTTGCCGCGGACCTCATTCTCATCAGTCACGAACACCACGATCACTGCTCTCCCGAAGATGTAAAAAAGATCCAAAAACCGGAGACGATCATCGTCACCGACGCGGCCTCCGCCAAAAAATTGAAAGGTGATATTCGTGTCGTCAAACCTGGAGATCGACTGGAAGTGAAGGGCGTCGGCATCGAGGTCTATCCATCTTACAACACGAACAAAAGTTTCCACCCCAAGAAAGCGGGGATGCTGGCTTTTGTAGTGACTCTCGATGGGGTGCGCTATTACCACGCGGGAGACACGGACCTGATTCCGGAAATGGAGGGCCTGAAGGTGGATGTGGCTTTTCTTCCTGTTTCGGGAACCTACGTGATGACGGCGAGGGAGGCGGTCCAGGCTGCCGGAATCCTCCGCCCCAAGGTTGCCGTTCCCATACATTACGGTTCCATAGTGGGATCGGAGAAAGATGCCCTGGAGTTCCGCGACGCTCTCAAGGGGGAGGTGGAAGTGGTGGTCTTGACCAAGGAATCCTGAAGGGTTTCATGCCCAGGGGAGGATGGAAGCAATGGTGGGATATGTGCAGGCCCACAAAGAGGGGATCTTGAGGGAAAGGATTCGTCGTGGCCTGCAGTGGCTGACCAGGTGCACTCTCTGTCCACGTATGTGCCGAGTGAATCGGCTGACGGGAGAGACAGGTACCTGCCGAACGGGCCGCCTTGCCGTAGTGGCGAGTTACGGACCCCATTTCGGGGAGGAGTCCCCCCTGGTGGGCAGGAGGGGATCCGGCACCATCTTCTTTTCCCACTGCAACCTGCTTTGTACCTTTTGTCAGAACTATGATATCAGCCATGGAGGCGAAGGGGTTCCTGTCACTGCGGAACAACTGGCGGACCTCATGGTGCACCTGCAAAACCGGGGTTGTCACAACATCAATTTCGTCACCCCTTCCCATGTGATCGTGCAGATCCTCGAAGCCTTGCCCATTGCCGTCGAGCGAGGGCTCGAGGTCCCTTTGGTGTACAATACGGGAGGCTATGATCGGGTCCCTGCCCTCAAGCTGTTGGACGGGGTGGTGGACATTTACATGCCGGACTTCAAATTCTGGAGTTCGGAGGTGGCCCGGGAACTTTGCAATGCCCCGGACTACCCGAAACGAGCTCGGGACGCCCTGGTTGAAATGCACCGCCAGGTGGGAGATCTTCAAATGGACGGGGCCGGGATTGCTCAAAGGGGGCTTCTGGTCCGCCACCTGGTTCTGCCCCATGGTCTTGCTGGCACCGGAGAGATCCTCCATTTCATTGCCCAAAGGATTTCTCCCCAAACGTACGTGAACCTCATGGACCAGTATCATCCCTGCGGGAGTGCCGTCGGCTCGACTCGAATGGGAAGGCGGATCACTTCCGAGGAATTCCGGGAGGCGTTGCAGATGGCCGAGAAGGAAGGTCTGACCCGCCTGGATCAGCGTCACAAGCACTGGCTGACCATTGAATTTTGATGGGGAGGAAGCTGTCGTGTGCCGGCGCGGCTGGCGACACAGAGCGAACGTTAGCGCTACAAAATGAGCTCATCGAGGGAGGGGGTTGCATGGCCAGGATTGACGCCTTTTTCAAACTCATGAACGAACAAAAGGCCTCGGACCTTCATCTGGTTTCGGGACAACAGCCGGTGCTGCGGATTCGAGGAGAGCTCGAGCGCGTCAAGTTCAAGATTCTCGACGACGACGACCTCCGTGCCATGCTCTATGAAATCACACCGGAGGACAAGATCAAGACTTTCGAGGAAACGGGCGACCTGGATTTTGCCTACGAGATCCCAGGTCTTGCCCGGTATCGGGCCAATTTCTTTCGGCAACAAAACGGCATTGGAGCTGTTTTTCGAGAGATTCCCAGTGAAATCCTCTCGACGGAACAACTGGGACTGCCTTCCGTGGTAAGCCGGCTGGCCCTGTTGCCACGCGGCCTGGTGCTGGTGACCGGACCCACCGGCAGCGGGAAATCCACCACCCTGGCAGCAGTCATAGATGAGGCGAACCGGAAGCGCAAGGATCATATCATCACGGTGGAAGACCCCATCGAATTTTTGCATGTGAGTAAGGGCTGCCTGGTGAACCATCGGGAAGTGGGTTCGCACACTCGGAGTTTTTCGTCGGCTCTTCGTGCCGCTCTCCGCGAGGACCCCGACATCATCCTGGTGGGCGAAATGCGGGATCTGGAAACCATCCGCCTGGCCATCGAAGCGGCAGCCACGGGGCACCTGGTTTTCTCGACCCTGCACACGACCAGTGCCGCCAAAACGGTGGATCGTGTGATCGAGGTGTTCCCCACGGGAGAACAGGCCCAAATTCGTTCCACCCTCGCCGACGGTCTCCGGGCGGTGATTGCCCAGACCCTCTTCAAACGCATCGATGTCAAAGGTCGTTTGGCGATCCTCGAGATCCTCATTGCCACCCACGCTGTCAGGGCCATGATTCGGGAGGCCAAAACCCACCAGATTCCATCGGCCCTACAAACGGGGAAGAAATACGGAATGCAGACCCTGGACGACGGCATCATGGCCGCGCTCAAAGCCGGCAGGATCAGCCCCGATGAGGCCTACGCCAAGTGTGTGGACAAGGAAAAGTTCCGGCCCTACCTGACGGAACCTCCCTTGGATTTTACGGAAGTGTAGCCGCGGGGCTGGTACGGTACGGCAAAATTCATCCCCCACTTTTGGGGATGCAGCCGTTTATCCGAATTGTAGGGCGGGGGATGTGCGGTTTTGCCGGGTTGTACTACGCCTTTCCGGCCGTTGAGGGTCCCAGACCCGACCCTGGGGAGGACGAGGCGTTTCCATCCAAAACCGGTGATTCAAAACAGGGAGGCTGTTGAATTGCCGCGCTCCCGCACCGACATCATCCTCGTATTAGGACCCTCGAGGTCATGGGGGACCAGGGGAAAGACCATGAGACGAAAAGAACTGGACTATGTTCTGACCCGCATCCTGGATGAAAATCCGACGGCTTCCGACATCAATTTCACGGTGGGCAAGCCGATGCAGGCGGAAATCGACGGACAACTCAAGACGGTCTGTTCGGACCTGATTGCGGAGGAACTTACCCCCTTCCACACCGAAAGCATCGCCATGAATCTCATCGCCGGGGATCGCAGAAATGTTCAGAACCTCGTGAACCAGGGTTCCTGCGACCTTTCCTATCATTTACCGGGCAAGGCCCGTTTCCGTGTCAATGTGTTCTCCCAGCGGGGGACCTATTCCATCATCATGCGGCAGTTGCCCACCAGGATTGCATCCATCGATGAACTCCGGCTTCCCCCTGCCTTCAAGAAAGTCGCCGAGGAGAAGTTCGGAATCGTGCTGGTGACCGGTGCGACGGGAAGCGGGAAATCCACGACCCTGGCCGCCATTCTCAACGAAATCAACTTGCACAAGCCCGTTCATGTGGTGACCCTGGAAGATCCCGTCGAGTTCGTGCACACGCAGAAGAAGGCGACTTTCAACCAAAGAGAACTGGGGTTGGACTTCGACAGTTTTGCCGGCGGACTGCGCGCCGCCCTCCGCCAAGCCCCCAAAGTCATCCTGGTCGGGGAGATGCGGGACCGGGAGACGGTGGAAATTGGATTGAGCGCCGCCGAAACGGGCCATCTGGTGATGACGACCCTCCATACCATCGATGCCGGCCAGACCATCAATCGTGTAGTGGGAATGTTCGAGTTGGAGGAAGAGCGGCTGATCCGCATACGTCTTGCGGACACTCTTCGATGGGCCATTTCCCAGCGGTTGCTTCCACGGGAAGGAGGAGGCCGGATTGCGGCATTCGAAGTCATGGGGAACAACCTTCGGGTGAGGGAAGTCATTATCAACGGTGAATCCGAAGGCAAGACCCTCTACGAGATGATGGAGCAGGCGGCGCCTTTCGGCTGGATGACTTTCGATTATTGCATTATCCGCCTTTACCAGGACGGCTTGATCAGCGAGGAGACCGCCCTGGCCTATGCGTCCAAGAAGCCGGTGGTGAAACGCGGGATCGACCAGATCAAGTCGGCCAGGGGCGAGAAGACCACGGACATCGAGGGGCTGAAAATCGATCAGGAATACGCTAGAAGAATCGAGTAAGGAGAATGTCTCGACCTGCCTTATGGCCCCTGGACCCGCCTCTCTATGTGGTTACCGACTCCCGTTGGCTGGAAGGCCGCTCTCTTGAGGAAACCGTTGCGGCGGCCATTCGAGGGGGGGCCGGGGTGATCCAGTACCGTGAGAAGAATGCCTCGACGCGCCGCATGGTGGAGGAGGCCTCGAGGCTTTGCCGGCTTTGTCGCCAGGAGGGTGCGGTGTTTCTGGTAAATGATCGACTGGATGTGGCCCTTGCGGTAAATGCTCACGGAATTCACGTGGGGCGGGAGGACATGCCGGTAGCCGTGGCGAGGCGAATCCTGGGACCGGGAAAGATCGTCGGGGTGAGCATCCATGACGAAGAGGAAGCCCTCCGGGCGGAAAAGGACGGTGCCGATTACCTTTCCGTCTCGCCGGTCTATGCCACCTCCACCAAGCCGGACCACGAGACACCCCTGGGAATCGAAGGCACCCGCAAGCTGGTGCAAAAGACCGGGCTTCCGGTTGTGGCCATCGGCGGTATTGACGAATCCAACCTGGCAGGGCTCATCGAGTGCGGAATTCGGGGAATCTGCGTGGTTTCGGCCGTCATGGCCGCGCCGGACCCCGAGAAGAAAGCCAGGAGCCTGGCGATGCGGATTCGGCAAGCCGTGGAATCCCTCCGGGGGGGATGACCCTATGGGGTGGGCGGAAAATCGACAGGATAACGAGAATCGGCACAAGGCACGAGAAGAGCATGAAGGTCGCGGACATTGGCGAGTTTGGCTTGATTTCCAGAATAGCCGGCTTGTTGCCCCGCCATTCTGCCGGGGTGCTGGTCGGCATCGGCGATGACGTGGCCGTTTTGCAGGTTTCGCCCCGGGAGGTCCTGCTCGCGACCTGCGATATTCAGGTGGAAGAGGTACACTTTTGCCGTTCCTGGACTACTCCACGCCAGCTGGGTCGGAAGGTGGTGGCCATCAACGTGAGCGACATTGCTGCCATGGGGGGGGTTCCTGCCTGGGCCCTGGTTTCCCTGGCACTGCCGCAAGACACGGACGTGGAATTCGTTGAGGAGCTCTACGGTGGAATGCAGGAGCAGATTTCCGAGGGCGGGGGGGCCATTGTAGGCGGAAATACGAGCGCCATTTCCTCCCGGATGGTGATCGATCTTTTCCTCATGGGCAAAGCGGATCCCGAGAGGATTGTTCGGCGTAGTGGAGCCCGGGTTGGGGACCTGGTTTTCGTAACCGGCTTTCTCGGGGACTCGAGGGCCGGTTTGGAACTGATGCGAAGGCCGGAATTGAAGGTCGATCCTTTCCACGCGGATCCGGTTTTGGAACGGCACCGCACCCCTCGACCCCGTTTGCGGGAAGGACAATGCCTGGCATCATCGGGGAAAGTCCACGCCATGGTGGATGTGAGTGACGGACTGTGGAGCGATGTGGGCCACATCTGCCGAGCCAGTGGCGTGGGGGCTGAAATCCGGCTGGCCGAGCTCCCGGTCAGCGACCACTGTATCGAGGTGGCCCGCGCGGCCAGCAAAGACTTTAGGGAATGGGCTCTCACGGGAGGGGAAGACTACGAACTGCTCTTTGCGGTGGCTGCGGACCACGCGGATGAAGTCGAGCGGATGGTTCTGAACGAAACAGGGACCCCATGCCGTCCCATCGGCCGATTTATCGCCGTTGAAAGAGGCGTCGTCGTTTCCACATCGGAAAAGGACCGCTTCAAAACCCTTTGCAACACTCGTGGATGGGACCATTTCCGTTGAAGAGGTGATTTTTCCGGTGAAAATACCAAGAGCCCTGACCATTGCCGGGTCCGATTCCGGGGGGGGAGCCGGCATCCAGGCGGATTTGAAGACCTTTGCGGCCCTCGGAGTCTACGGCATGAGCGCCGTCACGGCCCTCACCGCCCAGAATACGTTAGGGGTCCGTGCCGTCTTCGAAGTGGACCCCGGGTTCGTTTCCGAGCAGATCCACGCCGTCATTACGGACATCGGTGCGGATGCCGTCAAGACCGGCATGCTCGCCAATGCGGCCATCGTCTCTCGAGTGGCCGAGGACCTGAGAAGCCTCGGGGTCAAGTCCCTGGTGGTGGATCCGGTGATGGTGGCCAAGAGCGGGGATCGTCTCCTGAGTCCCGACGCCGTGGAAGGCCTCATCCACCAACTGCTTCCCCTGGCCTCCGTGGTCACCCCCAACCTCCAGGAAGCGGAAAGTCTGGCTTCCATGAAGGTCCGGGACCTGGAAGACATGAAGGAAGCGGCAAGGAAGATCCTGGACTTCGGCCCACGTATGGTGGTCATCAAAGGAGGCCATCTGGAGGGGACTCCACTGGATCTTCTCTATGACGGCCGGGAGTATCGCCAGTTCACCAACGTTCGATACGAGACGATCCACACCCACGGGACCGGATGCACCTTTGCTTCCGCCGTTGCGGCCGGGCTGGCCCGGGGCCTCAGGATGGCGGACTCGGTTTTCCAGGCCAAGGAATACATCACGGGAGCCATTCGGGAAGGCCTTCCCCTCGGGAAGGGGCAGGGCCCGGTTCACCATTTTCACCGCCTCTATTCCATGGCTGGATGGAGTTGGGGACCTTCGCCGGCGGAAAACTCCCGGAGCGAGGTCCCCCAGGGATCAGGATGACAAAGATGGCGGAAGAGAGGCTGATGATTCCTTCGGAGGGGATCCTCCTGGAAGCGCGATGGGAGAAAGGGGCGGGAGGGCACACCGTCATTCTCTGCCATCCACACCCGCTTTACAGCGGGAGCATGGACAACAATGTGGTGGAAGCGGTGCAGGGAGCTTTCTCCCGCATGGGCTGGGGAACTCTTCGGTTCAATTTCCGGGGTGTGGGGCGAAGTGGGGGAAGTCACACTCACGGCCGGGGGGAAACCCTGGACCTCCTTGGCGTTGCCTCCCATTTGTCCACGAAAACCAAAGGGTTGATCCACCTGACGGGCTATTCGTACGGGGCCTGGATTGCACTCCAGGCCGTCTCACAAGGACTGGAACCCGCATCCCTCATCCTCATCTCCCCTCCCCTGAATCTCATTGACTTTGGAAAGCTTCGATTCCCCTCCTGCCCCGTGTTGGTGGCGGCTGGAGATGAGGATGAGTTCTGCTCGACGGACACTCTACGTTCCTGGTTCGACGTCGTTGGAAAGAATCATGAGATGGCAGAGTTACAGATTCTGCCTGGGTGCGACCACTTCTATTGGGGGCTGGAAAGGCGGCTGACGGACAGGCTCCTGAAATTCCTCGGGCGCTATTTCTGTGCCGATGACGCAGGAAGAAATCCAACGTCGGGTCGTTGAAGACATCACAAGACTTGGGATAGTGAGCAGGTCCCACCCTCGGAACTTGGTGGACCTCGACAAACAAGAGGTGATGCCTCCTCATCCTGGGGGTGTTGTCCGGGGAAACCGGGATGTTGCCTCTTTCTGACGCGAGCAGGGTGAGAATGGATCGAAGAGCCCTTCGATTCTAGATGAGAAATCCGGCGGTCCAGGGGATGGATGTGGGTGGGGGTAGGGGAAAAAAGTTTCGAGGTGGGGCACTTTCAACTTCGGCTTTGGGCAATTTTGTGGTAATAGTTCAATCTCGTGCGTTTTCATCTCATATCCATTTCGAATCTTGTGCAAACCTGGAACTTCAGCAGCACCGGAAGCCCTTCATCCCAGGCGAAGGATTGCCTGGGAAGGATTGTTCTGTCCTACAGGAGGATTCTCTCCCTTTGGACCGGCAGACCGACTTGATCCGGAAGAGGGAGGTCTCTGAGAATCGCATGGTCCGGAGGGGATGGGTTACAATATGTGGATCACCTCGATGAAATCCGGTTCGCCGGTTTCGAGAACGGGTGCTATCACCCACCGGGGATGGGCCGGATGCCCTCCTCCTTCCCAGCGGTCTGACTCAATCCCGGCGGATGCGGATTCGTGGTGAGAGGGAGACGGGGCTCGTGACCCAGGAAGACCAGAGCGGAGAGAAGGTTTTTCCACTTCGGGTAGTGCTCATTGAACCGGAGATTCCCCAAAACACCGGCAATATCGCCAGGACGTGCGCCGCCACGCACACTCCTCTCCATCTTGTGGAACCCCTGGGGTTCTTCCTCACGGATCGTCACCTCAAAAGGGCCGGACTGGACTATTGGCGGCATGTGCTGCTGAAGATCCATCCTTGTATTGAATCCATGCGCCGGGAGCTTCACCGATACAGGTGGGTGTGCTTTTCGGCTCATGCCCCCCGAGACTACTGCAGTTTTGGATTCCGTGCCGGGGACTGCCTTTTGTTCGGATCGGAGACCCGGGGCCTGCCTGCCGAGGTTTTGCAGACCGCGGGAGAGAATCTGCTGCGAGTTCCTATGGACAGGACCCGCGTGAGAAGCCTCAACCTTTCCACAACGGTGGGAGTCGCGCTCTATGAAGCCATCCGCCAGTTGAGATCCCGGTCCTTGTTTGACTTTGCACCCCTTTCCAACCGAAACCCTCACCCATGAGCAGGTGCCGTGATGAGACCGAGTTCCTGTCATCGAGAAACAGGTGCAACGCCGGTCAAGATGCCGGATAAAGAGGGACTGCTGAGGAAGCTCCATGAAGTCTGCCCGGAAATCGAACAACTGGGGCTCTACCCCATTGTTTTGGGGAAGGGAAGTCGATATTGAGTGGTCTTCTTTGAAAGCAGGGACTGCTTTCGAAAAAGCCCTCCCTTGAGCTCCGTGCGAATCCATTGTGGGGCCGTGGAAAGGAATCCCACGGAGAGGGCTCCTTCCTGGAAGGAAGACTTGTACTGTGCAGTGGCGAAAGCCAAGGAACGGATTCAGGGCAGCCGATCCTGTCGAGCCTCCTGACGAAGAACCCTGGAAATCCAAATGTGGAGTTGGGAACTGTGGCCGAAATCGAATGGAAGGGAGCCACCTGGAAAGCAGCTTACGGTAGCCTTTCCGTGAAGGAGCTGTTGACCATTCTCAAGGGTTTCGGCCCCATGGAAATCCTGGAGTTCGAGAAACCCGGCCGTTTCCATGGGCAGATGAGCCTGTCCTTGTCTTCCAACGGCCGGAAGCAGATCACCCTCTACTACTTGGAAGCTCACGGGGAGAAACGCAGAGGGAAGGGTCGGGAGGCACTGGAATGGTTGAGGGGGATCTTCAAAGGAGAACTCTACGTGGAGGACCCGGGGGTCATTCATGTGAAGAATCCTGCCGCGGAAAGCCTTCTGTTCTGGATCGCCGTGTACCGGGAGGGTCTCATCGAAGCCATGGAAAGTGAAAGTTTTTCTCTTCAGGTCGGCATGAGCCGGGAGGAATTGCAGGAGATAGAACGGAAGGTGCTGGAAAGGGGATGAAGATGACCCCTCGAAGGCCATCTCGGACACTCGGACAGGGGAGGAGGAAAATCTTCTCTTATGCCCGGAGGGGACCCTTGACTTGTGGAGGAAACCTCGTGTAAGGAGACCACACGGGAAGGATGCCCGAACGAGGCTCTTTCGACGATCATCACTGCAAATCTGAAATCCGGCGGTGTCGAACCCATGACAAAGGCCGGGTTTTTCGGGTTTCTTCGGGAGGTCGGGGTGCCGCGGGAGCCGTTCCTTTGGAGTGGGAGAGATTGAAGGGTGCTGCGGGCGAACCACGTGAGGTGACAGTTCGTGGGAATGACGAAGATACGAGCTCCTAGGCGAGAGGTCGATCGCGGAGACGAGGTGGTCGGGATATTCGAGGGCGTGCGCAATTTCCTGGATCGAAATCGCGCCTGGACTTACGGGAGCCTGGCCGTTTTGGTCGTGGCCCTGGCCGGGTTCTGGCTGTTCGCGTCCCATGCCAGGTCCAAGGAACGCCGGGCGGGAGAAAGGTATGCCGGAATTTCCGCCCAATTTCCCGATGATGAGAATGCGGATGTCGGGAGGTGGGAAGGCGTGATCCCCGAGATCGAGAAGTTCATTGCCGAACATGGTGGAACCAGGGCACGGGTGAACGCCCAGATGGATCTTGCCAAAGCCTGTTTTCTCCTCAAGCGTTACGACAGGGCACTGAATGCGGCAACTGCCGCCATCGAGGAAGCGGGCCCGAAATCACCTCTTTTCGACCTTGCGAGATACCAACTGGCCCTGATTTACCAGGAGATGGGAAAGGCCGACGAGGCTTTGGCCCAGTGGACTCTTTTGAACAAGGATTCTTTACAAGGGATCGGCCGTGAGATCGAATGGCACCTGGCAAAAATCTACGAAGGCAAGGGGGATTATCCAAAAGCTATGGAGCAGCTGGAGAAGGCGCTGAATGCACCGGGACCCTATCCTTCAGCCCCGCTGCTTTCCGAGGAACTGGCTGCTCTGAGGTCCGGAACCCGGGTTCAGGATTCCTCTCCCCGGCCTATACCTTCGTCGGAGGGAGGGGAGAAATCCAGGTCTTGATTTTTCCTTGACAGAGGGGTGGGGATTCGATATTCGGAAAGGCACGCAAATTCAGCGTCTTGAGGGGGTTTATGACCTGCCGTAGTTTTCCCCGAGGCAGAGGTTTTTTTTTCAAATTTCCGGCCTGTGGGTGCTACGCCTAGACCGGCACGGACGACATAAACCATGGGTGGGCGAAGGAGCGGAACCCATGGGTTCTTTGTATGAGGAAAGCCGTGGATTTCCAAACCGCGGCTTTTTTTGTGGAGTGGGACAGGGAGGAAGGAGGTCGATGGCGGATGATCTACGATATCGAGTTTGAGACGTTGCCTCGCGAAGCATTGGAAGCTATCCAGTTGAGACGCCTGCAGGCGGTTGTGGAAAGGGTGTACGCCACGGTCCCGTTCTATCGGAAGAGGTTTCAGGAAGCCGGAGTTCTCCCGTGCGACGTCAAATCCCTAAAAGACCTCAAGCGATTGCCTTTCACCACCAAGCAGGATCTGAGGGACAATTACCCCTTCGGGATGTTCGCTGTTCCCATGGACAACGTGGTCCGCATTCACGCCTCCTCGGGAACCACGGGAAAACCTGTCGTGGCCGGATATACCGCCAGAGACGTCCACACATGGGCGGAATTGATGGCTCGGTCCCTGGCTGCGGGAGGAGGCACCCGAGGGGACATCATTCATAATGCTTACGGTTATGGCCTGTTTACGGGGGGGTTGGGGATTCACTACGGTGCAGAACGATTGGGTGCCTCGGTTATTCCCATTTCAGGGGGCAATACCAAGCGACAGATCATGATCATGAAGGATTTCCGCCCCACCATCCTCACCTGTACACCGTCTTATGCCCTGCATCTGGCGGAGGTGGCCGCCGAAACTGGGATCGATTCCAGTGATCTGAGCTTCAAAGCAGGCATCTTTGGTGGGGAACCCTGGTCGGAGCGCATGAGGGAGGAAATCGAGCGAAAGCTTCATCTTGTGGCCTTGGACATCTATGGATTGAGCGAGGTAATGGGACCGGGGGTTTCCATGGAATGCATGGAGGCCAAGAGGGGGCTTCATGTCTACGAGGACCATTTCATCCCCGAAATCATCAACCCCGATACCGGTGAGCCACTTCCCCACGGAGAGGTAGGGGAACTGGTGTTCACGACCATCACCAAGGAAGCCTTTCCGGTGATCCGATACCGCACTCGGGACGTCACGTCCCTCATCTCCGAACCCTGTGTCTGTGGTCGGTCCCATGTTCGCATGAACCGGGTGAGCGGTCGGACGGACGACATGCTCATCATCCGGGGAGTGAACGTATTCCCCTCTCAGATCGAGAATGTCCTGATGGAGATCGAGGAGGTCGAGCCCCATTATCAGTTGCTGGTGGAACGGGAGGGCAATCTGGATACCCTGACCGTCATGGTCGAAGTCGGGGAGGCGACCTTTTCAGACGAAGTCCGGAAGTTGCAGGCGCTGGAGAGAAAGATCTCCAAGAACATCAAGGAATCCCTGGGCGTGTCGGCAACGGTGAAGCTCGTGGAACCGAAGGCCATCGTTCGCAGTGAAGGAAAGGCTCAAACGGTCATCGACAATCGGAAATTCTAGGCGGAAAAAGGGGACAAGACCATGAGAATGGAACAAATCTCGGTCTTTTTGGAGAATAAAACGGGAAGACTTGCGGAAGTGACTCGAATCCTCAAGGAGGCCGGGGTCAACATAAGGGCTTTGTCCCTGGCGGACACCTCGGATTTCGGAATTCTGCGGCTGATCGTCAATGACAACAATAAGGCCAAGGAAGCTCTAAAGACCCATGGTTTCACCGTGGGAAAAACAGACGTGGTCGCCGTGGAGGTCGAGGATCGTCCCGGAGGGCTGCATCGCATCCTGGAAGTTCTGTCCCGGGCCGATGTGAACGTCGAGTACATGTATGCCTTTGTTCAGCAGAGCGGAAGCAATGCTGTCATCATCTTTCGATTCGACAATCTCGAGGAGGCGGTGAAGGTGCTCACCGAACAGGGGGTTACGGTCGTCGAACCTGAGAGGCTCTATTCCATTTAGCGGGCCGTACGGAAGATATTTCCTCCCCGGCTGCCTTCTCTGGCCGTTGCCTCGGGGAGCTGCTGTCGGTATCGGGAGAGCAGCGGCGTGCAGCGTGGGCCGTAGTCGGGAAAAGGAATGCTTGAATGACAAATCTTTTTTGATTCCCACTGCCTCGGCGCGGCCCTGCAATTGAAAGGCTTTATTCGGAGGGCTCCATCGAAGACTCGAGGACATAAGCCCTCTTCCTCTCTTTTCACGAGACTTCCACCCTCATGCCGGAGGGAGACCGCGAGTCCCGAGCTGGAACATTCATCGTTTTTTCCTTCCTGGAATTGTGGTATTAGATCCCCAGATCCCGAATACACTTTCTTGAATACGCAAAACCTGATCGGAAGGAAGAATCGGCTTGCTGTCAGCCTATCAGGAGTCAATCCGCTACCTGTACGGATTGCAGAAATACGGGATCAAGTTCGGCCTGAACGGCACGGAGAACCTTCTTGCCAGGTTGGGGAATCCTCACCGTCGGTTCCGGTCCATTCATATTGCCGGCACTAACGGCAAGGGCTCCACGGCGGCCATGCTCTCGAGCGTTCTCAAGGAACATGGTTTTCGAGTCGGCCTGTATACGTCTCCACACCTCGTCCGCTTTACCGAAAGATTTCGCATGAATGATGTGGAAGTGGCGCCCCAGCGGATTATGGAGGTTTTTCAGAAAATTCATCCCACCCTGGATCCCAGGGAGCCTCCCACCTTCTTTGAGGCGGTGACCGCCATGGCGTTTGCCTACTTCGCCGAGGAAAAAGCGGACTGGGCCGTCATCGAGGTGGGGATGGGCGGCCGACTGGATGCCACCAACGTGATCCACCCCGAGGTGTGCCTTGTGACCAACATCTCCTTTGACCATCAGCAATACCTGGGCAGCACTCTCTCGTCCATTGCGAGGGAAAAGGCGGGAATCATCAAGGAGGGGGTCCCCGTGGTGACGGGGGCCCGCCAACCCGTCGTGCAGGGGATTCTCAAGGCCTCCTGCTTGAAGCATGCGGCACCCTTGTTCCGTATCGGTCGGGATTTTCGGGTGCGTCGGAATGGGGACGGCACTTTTAAATACTCGGGAATGAGGCGTCAATGGCCCGCCCTTCCACTGCCTCTCGAGGGGCCGCATCAAACCGGCAACGCAGCCTTGGCCCTTGCTGCCCTGGAAGTCATTGAAAAACAGGGTGGTATCTCTCTGGACGGCGAAGCAATCCGGAGAGGGCTCTCGCAAGTGTTTTGGCCGGCAAGACTGGAGAAATTGCAGGAAAATCCTCTGGTCATTTTGGACGGAGCTCACAATCCCCAAGGTGCCGAATCCTTGCGTGAAGCTCTGAAGAATTCCTACTCCTATCGCTATCTTCACCTGGTGTTGGGGATTATGGCGGACAAGGATATCCGGGGGATTTTTCGAAAGCTGCTGCCCTTGGCGGAGACGGCCATTTTCACGCGGCCGCGTTACGTTCGCGCGGCCAATCCTGAGGAATTACGGCGTCTGGCACGGTCCTACATTCGAAAACATTACGTCATTCCGGATCCGGCATCGGCCATTGAACAGGCGAAGCACCTGGCGGGTCCAGAAGACCTCATCTGCATCACGGGATCTCTATATTTTGCGGGGGAAGTCAAGGAACTCTTTGGAGAACCTACGCTTCCGGAATAGCCAAGGGGTCCGAGGCTCCGAGTTCGAGGGGAGATATGGCAGCAGGTATGCTTCGTGCCAAGGCAATCCGATGGACTCTCGTCTGCGTCCTGTGCTGGTTTGGCGCTTCCGCTGCAAATCCCGCTTCCGGTATGGCAGATCAGACCAAGACCCAGCTCTTTCCGGGGTTGGGCACAAAGAAACTTGCCGGTCCTCCTCATCTCGAATGGAAAATCGAGGCGGCTCATCTCACGTACGATCAGAACCGAAATACCTACGAGGCCTGGGGAGAGGTTCGAATCACCGCCCCGGACCGGATCATGCTTGCAGATTGGGCAGAACTCAACGGGGAGCGAAGACAAGTCGAGCTTTGGGGGAATGTGTACCTCCAGTACCGACAGGACTGGCTCCGTGGGGAGCATATCGTATGGAACTTGGATCATGAAACGGGCTGTGTGGACGGTGGGCTGGCCTATTTCTCCCAGAACAAGTTTTATGTAAGTGGAGAGCGCATCTCCAAAGTCGGTCCCCAGCAATTCGAGCTGAAGAACGGATTCCTCACCAGTTGTGATCCCGCCGATTCGGACTGGAAGATCCGGTACGACCGGATGAAGGTGGACATCGGTGGACAGGCCACGGCGAGAGACACCTCCTTCTGGGTTAGAAACGTCCCCATCTTCTATCTGCCCTATTTGCGAGTGCCGGTCCTGAAGGAACGCCAATCGGGGTTCCTGCTTCCATGGGCACAATATTCAGATCTCAACGGAATGGGAGTGGAAGTGCCGTTCTATTGGGCTATCCGCCAGGACATGGACCTGACTCTTTATGGTCGCTATATGGAGGAGAGAGGATGGATGAGCGGCGCTGAATTCCGCCTGGTCAACGAAAGATGGGGCGAAGGAATCTGGCAGGCAAACTACTTGAGGGATCAGGCAGACAAAGGCCATCTGGAGCACGAAGGATATCCTTTCGAGCAAAAGGATCGGTACTGGGTTCGAGCGAGGCACAATTTTCAACTCCCCGACAACATAGAAGGACGGCTGGACCTGGATCTTGTCAGTGACAAGAATTTTCTCAATGAGTTTCGAGGGGGGTCCGTATCCTATAGTTTTTCCGATCGAGCCTTCCAGGACCATTTCGGCAGGGGCTTGCTTTTCGACAAGGGCAGCGTTGTACGAGAATCGAGCCTGTACCTGGATCAGCGCCATGATTCGGCCCTCCTGGCGATGGATGTGCGCTACTGGGATCAGCTGGAAGATTCCAAGGAGGATGTGACCCTTCAAAAGATGCCGACTCTCTATTTCAATATGGCGGCCAGTGAAATTCCAAACCTGCCCTTTTATTACACTCTGGACAGTTCGTTGACGAATTACTGGCGCCGGGATGGAGACCGGGGAACTCGCCTCGATCTTCTCCCGAGGCTGCATTACCCCATGCACTGGCGGAATTACCTGGACATCGAGCCTTCCTTTGGCGTCCGCTCCACCTCATACTGGGTGGACTGGGAGCAGAGTTCTCGAAGTCAGTGGCAGGAACATTTCTTTCCGGACGTTCGTGTGGAGATGAGCAGCCGGGTGAATCGCGTGTATCCGATGAAGATTGGCAATTTCGTGGCGGTGCAGCACGCCTTTCGTCCCGAGTTCAGCTACGAGTACGCTCCCCAGGGCTACCAGGGTTTCCTCCCTCGTTTTGATCGGCTGGATCAGGACCTGAGTCGCAATGACTTCCGGTACGGGTTCTCGACCTTCCTCACCACCAAGGAATCCTTGACGAATGCCCAGGGGAATCCTGTTTCGGACTACCGGGAGATCGCACGGTTCAAAATCTTTCAGACCTATCATATTGAAAAGCCTCCGGAAGTGGTCCAGGACCGTTGGTTCAACCCCGACCCGCAGCTCGATATGGTATCCACGGGAAATGAGGGGTTCGGTGAGATCGGGATGCGCCTCGATGTGATGCCCAAGCGATACCTGACTCTATCCTACGATACGACCATCTCCCCGGATCAAGGAGACGTGCTACAGCAGGATGTGTTGATGACGTTGGACAGTGGACGGGGTCACGTTATGAGACTGGACTACCGGTATCGAAAAGACGTGCAAGTGGACGAGATCATTCCGCAGCTCTACTTGAAGGTTATACCCAATGTTTTCTTCACCACCTACCATGACTATTCCCTGGACAAGGCCGACTTGTTCTCCCAGGGCTACGGAGTTCTGTACCAGAGTGGGTGTTGGGGCGTGGGCCTGATGTATGAAAAGGAAGACAGGGACCAGCGCATAGCTTTTAGCGTAAACCTGCTGGGAATTGGGACCCTGGGAGGTATCCGCACTTACCGCGGGGAAGGACTCCCCGGCGGAATGCATTGATTCCCCCGTTCTGCACGAGTGCAGGAACGGGGGATATTCCCGGGCAGTAATTCCAGGGAAAAATGAGGCTGAGTGCTTCATTTCATAAATACGGTTTCGTATTTTTGTGAGCCTGCTGCATAGTCAACAGGCCATATCTATATTCCAACAGGTCACCGTAATCATGAAATGCTGTACTAATTTATTGGATTCTCTACATTTGGCTCCGGTATGTAAATGCAGAACGCTGAGTACTCTTGTAGAGGTTTCGGCCATTCAGGTTACCTCCGGGGACTGCTGGGACAGCATCGACAACACCCCTATCCAAGAGCCCTGACAAAGCGATTTCTTACCACTTTATCCTGAATCCGTGAGCGTACATCAATCAAAATCGACTCAAGCCATTGATTGTACTGCATTTTTTTCTAGCGATTTTTTCACCCAGAAGATAAGATGCAGATTCTGGCTTTACCAACAAATTCAACTTCATGTAGAGTTTGTGAATTCCATCTCACGGATTCAGGTTTATCACCTCACCTGAACATTACAGGGACAGGGGGAAAAACGATGATGAAGCCGGTAACTCTCGATGACCGAGAGCTCATTACTCGTGTGCTTCAGGCATATCAACCCGACATATCGGAACTCACGTTTACGAACCTCTTCATCTGGCAAGAGCACTATAACTTCGTATGGGATTTTTTCGGCGATTGGCTTGTCATTGGAGGACGAGCACCCGATGGGAAAAGGTGGGCGCTCCCCCCGGTGGGTCCCCCTGGAAGGGGAAAGGTGGTGAGAGAGGTACTCGAGTGGTTGCGGGAAGAGGGAGGATCTCCCCATAGCGCCATTGAACGCGCAGACAGGAGGCTCATTGAGGAACTCTCCCGCGATGAAAGTTTCGTCGTGGAGCCAATGAGGGAACACTTCGACTATCTCTACCGTACGGAAGATCTCATCGCACTCTCGGGACGGAAATACCACGGAAAGAAAAACCACCTCAATGCCTTCCAACATTCTTACCACGCCCACTTTGAAGTGCTTGGAAACGAACATCTCGCCCGTTCACTTGCGCTCGCTGATGCATGGTGTCGGTTCAAACGCTGTAAAGACGACCTTGGGCTCCAGGGAGAGTGGAAGGCGGTAAAAAAATGCCTCACCCACTACCAGGAACTTTCTCTCATGGGTGGAGTGCTCATCGTAGATGGTGAAGTCCAGGCTTTTTCCGTAGGAGAACCCCTGACCAAAGACACCGTGGTTGTCCACTTTGAGAAGGCAAACCCCGCAATCAGGGGAATCTATGTTGCGATCAATCAGCAGTGTTGCGAGCGACTGTGGGCAGCCTTCCCATTCGTCAATAGAGAGCAAGACCTGGATAATGAGGGACTTCGCCGGGCGAAACTCTCCTACCATCCAGTAAGCCTTGTGGAAAAATTCCGCGTTACTCTCGCCCTCTATTAAATTTCCATACCTTCCCTTGAAAAAACTCCACAGCAAATTATTGTTTTGAGTATCATCGGGAAAACACCAACTAAGGAGAAAAAGCATGAAGGTGACGCTCGGAGGGAACCCTGTAGAACTCGAAGGGAATGAGGTAAAGGTAGGGGAACGGGCACCGAATGCGGAGCTCGTGACTACGGATTTACAGGCGGTGACTCTCGACTCGTACCGTGGAAAGGTCATCATTCTCGCATCGGTTCCGTCGCTTGACACCCCGGTCTGTGACATTGAGGCACGGAAATTCAACGAAGCAGTGACCACACTCAGTGATGATGTGGTGGTACTCGTCATCAGCATGGATCTCCCCTTCGCGCAGAAGAGATGGTGTGGAGCGACGGGCATTGATCCTGGGAAAGGGAGAGTGGTGACCCTCTCCGACCACCGTATCGCCTCGTTTGGGAGAAACTATGGGGTGCTCATCAAGGATCTACGGCTTCTCGCCAGAGCTGTCTTCGTGGTATCCAAGGATGGCGTGATCCAGTACAGGGAAATTGTGCCGGAGGTGGGCGGTGAGCCGAACTACGAGGCTGTGCTGGCTGTGGTGAAAGGTTGTCTTGCATGAGTGTACATACACAAGGAGGGAAGAACAATGGCAGAAAGGCTTCAGGTGTATAAATGCGAACTTTGTGGCAACATCGTGGAAGTGCTCCACAGTGGTAAAGGGGAGCTCGTGTGTTGTGGACAGCCGATGAAGCTTTTCGTGGAAAACACCGTGGATGCCGCAAAGGAGAAACACGTTCCCGTTGCCGAGTCAGGAGAGGGAAGCCTCAAAGTAAAAGTAGGGAGCGTTGCGCATCCCATGGAAGAGAAGCACTACATCGAGTGGGTTGAGGTCATTGATGCGCAAGGCAAGGCCTACCGTCAGTTTCTCAAGCCGGGCGATGCCCCGGAGGCGGTGTTCTGTGTACCAGCGGGCACTTACACCGTGAGGGAATACTGCAATCTCCACGGCCTCTGGAAAGCTTCGGTATAGCCCATGTGATCTGCAAGAACATGGCAAAAGCCGTGAACGAGTAGAGGAGGGGGAATTTGATCCCTATTATTTCCACTCCAAGAACATCTGCAAGAGGATCTTCTGAAAAGCTTTCGGGAAGTCGCCGGATGATCCGAATCACGCATCCCGCCCGCGTATCCTGAGGAGGGTCAAAGGGGTGAACTTTCGCCCATGGATCGACGGGTTGTGTCGGGTATGCCGAAAGGAACTCCAATCCCGAACCGAGTGCCCTGTTTGTTTTATGCAAGCGCCGAACGATGCCGCTATGTGCTGATCCATGACGGCGAGGGAATTTCGGCTGTGTCAAAGCGGTTGTGGGGGAGATAGTTTCCCTGGGTCCATGAGGGTCTCCCGGGCCCTCAGGACCCCGCTCGGAAACGACCTTGGCGGGCCAACGAGCGAGCGTCCTCCTCCGCAGAAGCTCTCTTTTCTTCAAAGCCAAAAAGGACCCCATGTGGGGATGTCTCTTCGAGCCTCATCCACCCATGGCGCCCCTCTGGCGAGAATCCCCTCGACTTTTTGACCCAGGTCTTATGCCACACAGTCCCGGCCAGCATGGAAATAGGCCCCGTTCGTTTCCCAGGCCCCATCCTTCGAGGAAGCCTGACCAACCCTCTCCCCGTGGACCCAGGGGCTCGGGCAATGTCGCCAGGTCGGGCCTAAAAGGCTTGACCAATGCTGAAATGAAACTGGTAGGGATTGAAGAAGTCCTGGTCCGGGGGGTTTAGCTGATAGCCGATGTCCAGCCTCAACGGGCCCACGGGGGTCAGGTAACGAACCCCGCAACCGCCGGTGTACCGCAAATCATCCACACCTAAGTGGAAGCTCTCATCGTAGACATTCCCAAAATCAAAGAAAAAAACCCCTTCGATCGAACGCCGGATAGGAAAGCGCCACTCGAGGCTGCCTTCCACCAGCGTCATGCCCCCGATGGGATTGCCATCCCTGTCCAACGGACCCAGCCGTTGGTAGGGATAACCGCGCACGCTCTCGGATCCACCCGCAAAAAAGCGCTTGAATATGGGAATATCGCGGGTGTTCTCCAGCTTTTGTATGCCTCCCCACTTGAGCTTTCCCGCAAGGACCCCGTTTTTCCAAAGGGGCAGGTAACCCCTTCCCTCGAGAACCAGTTTAAAGAAATCCACTTCCGAACCCAGACCGACGCTGGCCCATTCGACATTTTGCAGGAAACGCCATCCCTTCCTGGGATTGAGAGTATTGTCCACGCGTTCCAGGATGTTTCCCAGAACGAGGGAGGCAACATAGTATTCTTGGTTTTCATCGTCTACCGGACCCAGGGCTCCCCTGGTCAAGTCCACCTCCAGCAGACGGTTGGTTTCAAGGTTGTACCCGATGTGGGAGCTGAAACTCTCGGACCACTTGTAGTTCAGCAGCGGACTCACATAGAGCTTTTGATTTTCGAAGGATTCCTGGTCCTCACGCTTCACTCCACCGGTGAGTACCAAATTACTGCGGGGATCAAACATGTGGGGCTGCAAAAGCCTGCCCTCGAGAAACTGCACCAGGGAACTCCCCTTGGCATTGACTTGAAGACGCCGCCCATCGCCTAGAAAATCACGAATCTCGTATTGTACCTGTCCACGGAACTCGTCCTCGGTCCCGTAGCCGGCCCCCACCTTCACAGTCTGCTTTTTCGCCTCTTTGACCAGAATCCGTATGGGAAGAATCACGGAACCCTCCGTCTCCATGTCTTCCACCAAAAGGTCCACGAATTGAAAAAGATCCAGATTGAACAGGCGCTGTTGGCTCTCCGAGATTTTGGCCGCGCTGTAGCGGTCTCCTTTCTTGAAGGTGAGCTCCCGTAAAATCACGCGATCCGAAATAGTCTCGTTACCCTCGACCATAATGTCGCCCACATAACACACGGGACCTGTCTGAACTTCTACCTCCACCCTAGCCCTGTTCGTTTGCTTGTTCAGAATGGCTTTCATTTCGACCCGAGCTTTGGGATATCCCCAGTCCCCCAGGTAGCGAAGGATTTTCTTTTCGGTGTCCTGATATCCCGGAGTCGTAAAACGCTCGCCCGGTTGAAGAGCCATCAAGGAGCCCAATGCTTCATGCCACGGTCCGCTGTCCGAACCATCCACCCGGAGGACAATCTCCGAGACCAGCATGGGCGCCCCTTCCTCGATCTCGATCTCAACCCTCACATCCCGTCCCACAAGAGGCACAACCCGGTGGGACACAACCCGAGCGTGGTAGAAACCTCTGCTCTGATAGTACTTTACAATGAGATCCAGGTCCTTTTGAAGGACCTCTTCCTCCAAAGGAGCTTTCCCGAAAAACTTGAACCGCTTTTCCTTGGTAGCTAGGAGCTTTTTCAGATCGGATACGGGCACCGAACGGACCCCCTTGAACTGGATCAGGCGAACCTGAGGAGCGGGAGTGTCTTTTTCCGTCCGGACCCCGGCACTGCAGACCCCTGCCGAGAGAAGGAAAAGGAAAAAGATCAGGCAGTACGACGGCAACAGGTCATTGCGAAAGGATCGGGGGAAAATGACCGAGGATTCCGAGCGCAGATTCCGGGAGCACTCTTCCCCCGTGGAGTCGGGAGAGAATGGAAGGGACGGCAAACTTCCACGCACATCCATACAAGATCCGGAATCCTATGCAGGGGCTCAGGCCATGAGCTTTGAGTTCTCTTGAATCTCTACGGCAGCTGCTTGAGTTTCTTCTCGGCCGCTTGGGCCTGGGGGCTATCCGGAAACTTCTCCAACAGCCGTTCATAGAGTATCCTTGCGGCCGTTGCATCCCCAAGCGCCTGAAACGCGGATCCTTGCTTGAGCAGAGCGTGAGGCACCTTGTTTCCCTTGGGATAGCGATCGAGAACCTGCTGGAAGGTAGATATGGCGTCCTGGTAGCGCTTTTCCGCGTAGTAGCACTCGCCGATGGAGTACAGGGCATTGTCGGCAAGCTCCGACTTGGGATACTTGTTCAGGAAGGTCTGAAAGTCCCTTCGAGCCCCCTCGTACTGCCCTTGTTGAAACTGTTGGAGAGCTTTGTCGTAGAGCGCCTTCTCCGAGGGTTCTTTTTCAGGGATGCTGATGGCGGGCTGCGAGGCAGTGGCCGGTCGAGGCGAATCGACCGCCGAAGAGGAGGGAGGCTCGGAAACGGGAGCCGCGTTGGAAGCCGCCGGGGCCGCTGCATGAGACTTCGACAGGTGTTCGATACGCCGGTCGAGCTCCTCGATCCGACCATTGAGTGAACCGACCTTCAGTTGGAGTTCCTCGATTCGAGCGTAGAGATCCGCACTTTTTCCAGTCTGGCCTTCCATGCCGTGAACCCGGTTTTCCAGGGTCAGGACCCGTTCGTGCAACATTCCCACACTTTGTTGTAGAGTGGATGTTTCCTGGGTGGACGCACAGCCGAACAACATTCCAATCAGAAGCAAGAACATCCCCATTTTCCGGCAACAGGGTCTGGGAAGATCCATGGGAACTCCTTCCTCTGCAATTTGGATCGAAAGTTTGTGGCCAAACTCAATCACAACGTGAATATCCTTCGTCCACAAAGCGAACATCCGTCGATGGACCGTCCTTCGGATGCGATTCAACATCCTCCCCGGCCCGGGAACCCCTGGATTCCGCCTTTCCATGAAATCCGGTGAATCGGTGACGCGACGAGTAGGGGAGTCGATGAACCGCCCCCCCAGCTCTCGCCGGTATTCATCCTTTCTCCTGTGTTCATCCGAACAGGCTCGGGAAATGTCCACAGAATTGAGAAGCGGGAGACCCGGTATCTCCCCTCGAGGTCTTCATGCCTTTGGTCGCCGGACCAACCCACCGGTATTTTTTTCGGTTTGGCCTCGCCTACATGGCGACACTGGCCCGTGGCGATGGGACCCCGCATTTGGGGGGGTGAACCACGGCTTTTTCGGGGGGCCGGGTGGTGAGCTTTATAACGCTCTGTATCCACGACGGCTTTGGGTGCGTCCCGCGCAGAACCGTTGACAAGGTTCTAATAGTTCAACACGAAATGGGCCCTGCGGTTCTTGGCCCAGGCAGCCTCGTCGTGACCCGTGGCTATGGGTCGTTCTTCGCCGTAGCTGACCGTGCCGAGCCGTTGAGGGCTGATGCCCGAGTTCACCAGGTACTGGTAGGCGCTGTTGGCGCGGCGTTCTCCAAGGGCAAGGTTGTATTCGTTGGTGCCGCGCTCGTCGCAGTGCCCCTCTATGGTGACCCTGACTTTGGGATACCGCTTGAGAAACTCCACCTTGGAGTCCAAAACTTTTTTGGCAGGATCGGTCAAAACGTAGGAGTCAAAATCGAAATATATATCCTCATTTTCAAAGCTCTGGGCCCTTTGGAGAAACTCACGACGCTCGGGTTCCGAATTCAGTCCCAGCTCTCGCCACCTGGCGTCATTGGCACCCATGCCCGCTCCAGGCCCCAAGCCCTCAGCTCCGGGTGCGGCACCCGGCAGCACACCGGGCTGGGTTCCGACCTTTTTCGCACACCCAATCATATTCGCTAACAGAAAAACCCCCAGGAGTACTATCATCCATTTGTTCCGCCTCATACCCATCCTCCTCCATGGAAACCTCTTGACAAACCAGCCGTGAAAAAGTCCCTTGCCCCCACATGCAGCTAACGGCCGCCCAGCCTCGGCGACCAGTCCGGCAGTTCCTGGGAACCCGGCATCTGGGTGATTCTTCGCGTGCTGCCACTGTTGATCTGCAGCATCCAGATCGCGGGACCGCCCTGTCGATTTGAGCTAAACGCAATCATGCGGCCGTCCGGCGACCATGTGGGAGATTCATTGTCTCCTTCCCCCCGGGTGAGCTGGCGCATATCGCTCCCATCCGGCTTGATAATGAAAATATTATGCCTCCCGCCTACAGAACCACTGTAAGCAATCCAGTCGCCTTTGGGGGACCAGGCGGGAGAGGTATTGTAGTTGCCGCTGAAGGTAATCCGACGCTTCTGTCCGGACCCTGTGTCCAAGACGTAGATCTGGGGCGTTCCGGTTTCATTGGAGACATAGGCCAATCGCTTCCCGTCGGGAGACCAGCTGGGAGAGACATTGATGCTCCAGCCCTGCACCAGTTTCTGGAGAATATCTCCCGAAGCGGAAATCAGGTAAATGTCCGGACTTCCCCCCTTCGATAGAGTGACCGCCAGTTCCCGGGTTCCCGGCCTCCAGGCTGGAGCGATGTTCAAACCCGGGTGTCCTGACAAGAGCCGGTGCGAGCCATCTAGAAGATTAGCCGCGTAAATCTTGGTGCTCCCGTCCTTGAAGCTCACGTAGGCAATCTGCGTTCCGTCGGGACTCCATGCAGGGGAGAGATTCAAGTTCTGATCACGGGTGACCTGGACAGGGTTACCCCCATCGAAATCCGTGATGAAGATCTCCTTGGCTTTCCCCTGGGACTGCACAAAGGCAATCTTGGTATCGAACACCCCCCTTTCACCCGTAAGGAGCAGCAGAATTTCATCGGCAAACCGATGGATCATGGCTTGCCAACTCCTGGCCTCCCCCTCGTAGACCTTTCCCAGAATCATCCTGGAACCAAACACATCAAAAAGGCGGGCCTCGAGCCGTACGGAACTCCCCTGAACCTGGTAGGCCCCCCTTACCAGGAATTCGGCCCCCAGCCGCTGCCAGTTGGGAAAAGGAATCTCGTTGGCATTGAGCCCCATGGTCTGGGGGTCCTCCAGAAAGCCCCGGGGATCCAGGGGCCGAAAAATGCCGGAAAACTCGAGGTCCCTTGCCAGGGCTTCGCTCATCTCCCTGGATAGCTGAGTCTGCTCGGCGCTCAGGAACTTGAAATCCGGAACGGCAATGGCAATCGGCGAAAAAGCGGGTTTGGTGAAATCGATGTAGGCCCGCTGGGCCTGGCTGGGCGCGGCCCACACCATCACCAGCAAGACTGCTGTCAGAAGACGAGAGCGACTCATGGTCGGGAGACCTCTATTCCGCCTTGGGTTTGTCATACGGGAGACCGGTGTCTATGCCAGGTCCTCGGGTCTGAACCGCAAGCCGATTTCCTCCTGGAGGGGGCTGTAAATCTCAGGAAAAGGAGGCAGAGGATCAGCCTTGCGCACGGCCCGCATGGCGGATTCATCGAAAAGCGGCTGTCCGGATTTCCTCTCGAAACGAATATCCAGGATCTTTCCGTCTCTGCGAACCACCACCACAAGCACGGCCTCGAGTTTTTGGGATTTGAGGGATTCCGGGAGGGTCCACTGTTGCCGAATGGCATTCCAGATCTCCGTATAATACAGGCGACGCGCCAAGGCTACCTGCCCTCCTTCGCGGTTGCCACCGCTCCCTTCCGAGCCAATGCCTCCGGAAGCGCCCCCAGAGGATGCCGAGGCTCCCTTTTCCTTGCCCCGATCCGTGCCCCCGGATCTATCCTCTTCGGCTGCATGGTCTCGTGCAGATGTCTTCTTGTCCGTATCCGCACCGCTGGATGAAGAACCCTGGGTGGAAGGTTTGGCCTTGGGAATCAGCTTATCCAAATCCTTCTCGATGGACGTCGATGCCTGACGGTTTTCCGGGGCCCCGGCAATTTGGGGTGCATCCAGCTTCTTGATGGAATGCTCCCGAGGGGCGGAATCTTCCATCCTCAAGCGTTTGACCGGCACCACGGGGGAGAAAGGCCTGCTTCGCTGGGATGGAGCCGAACCCTCGGAACTTTTGACCTCTTTTACCCCTTCCCTTTTCCTGGATTTGCCACCTTGGGGCGATACGGTTCCGCCCCCCCCCAGTTCGTCCATGGAGACAAGATTCACGGTGGCAAACACAAGAGGGGTCGTGGATCGGGGCATCATGGCCGGCAGGAGAAGTGCCGCGCCCAAAATCAGTGCATGGCCCAATATGGACCCGCCCACCCCTGCAAAGATCTCTTCCCTCGACAACCTGCGAGGCGAAAGACTCAGTGCTTCCATCCTTCCATCCTTCCATCCTCCACGCCCTTTCCAAGCACAAAAAACCCGTTTCCAGGTCACTTGCCTCTCGAGGCCGAATTCTTGGCCGGAGGGCTCTTCATGGGATCCGTCACCATCCCGATCTGGTCTATCCCGGCCTCACGGATCGTTCCCATCACCTTCACCACAAACCCGTACGGGATGGATTCATCAGCCCGCAGGAAGACCCCTTTCCGTCGTTCAAGGTTCTGGTACAGCGCACCCAGCTTTGCCCCAAGGGAATCCAAATCCACGGAGTACTCGTTGATGTAAACCTGCTGATCCTTGGTGATGGTCACCATCAACCGCTCCTCCTCCGCCGGAATCGCAGGGGCCGAGGACTCGGGGAGATTCACGTCGATGCCCTGGGTCATCATGGGAGCCGTCACCATGAAAATGATGAGGAGAACCAACATCACATCTACAAAGGGCGTCACATTGATTTCGGAAACCAACCGGCCCTGGGAACCGTTCCCGTTCGTTTGCATCGCCATGGTTTGCCGACCTTCCTCTCATCAGCCAAAGGGTCTCACGCCGGAGATATTGCGGCTGCAAAACCTCATTCCTGCACGGCCAACCGCTGGGGTTCCGGAGACGACTCCTCCTGCCTCCCCCGACGCATCAGGTCGCGTTTCAAAATATTCAGAAAATCTGCGGAAAAATGACTCATCTCGTGCTCGATCATCCGAATCCGGGTGGCGAAGTGGTTGTAGGCCACCACCGCCGGGATGGCCGCAGCAAGGCCCATGGCAGTGGCAATGAGCGCCTCGGAAATGCCGGGAGCCACTACCGCTAGGTTTGCGGCCCCTTTCAATCCAATCTCCTGAAAACTGGTCATGATTCCCCAGACGGTGCCGAACAACCCGATAAAGGGGGCCGTGCTGCCGGTGGTGGCCAGGAGCGGCAGGTAGCGCTCAAACCGCTGGCGCTCCGCCATGGTAGCACCCTGAATCGCCCGGTCCACGCTTTCCAGCACGATCTCGGGATTGACCTTCAAATCCTGGAGATTTCTCGTCTCCAGGGACTTGCTGAGACGATTGAGCTCCAGGTAGCCCGTTTGAAAGATTTGCGCCAGGTGGCTATCTTCCAGGAGCTGGCTATCCTTGTAGAGGAGGGAATAATTCTTCCTCTGCCGGAACAAGTCCACAAACTGGCTCGACTCCCGCCGTGCTCGCTTGAACATGCGGTATTTCAAAAGGATGACGCACCAGCAGGCAACGGACAGGCCCAACAGAGTGAGGATCACGAATTTGACCATGGGGCCTGCATGAGCCACCATATCCCAGACCCCGTTGCCCGCCATCCGGTACGGTTGGGCAACAACTTCCGCGGCTGCATAGGCCGTTGAAATCAAGCTATTCACCATCATACTCCGTTCGGTTCAGACCACCCCGGTAATCAAGCTCCTCGAGAATGGCCGTGAGGGCTTTCCCCGCCTTCTCGGTCACCTGCAGGTCCGCCAGGCCCCCTGAAAGCATCGTCGGCGCGGGATTCACCTCGACAATAAAGGCCCGGTTCTGTTTGGCCAGGTAGGGTAAATGACATGCAGGAGCCACCGTGGCCGATGTCCCGACGATCAGCATCATGTCGCATGAGCGAGCCGCAAGCCGCGCCGCCTCCAGAACCGACGCCGGTATCATCTCCCCAAAAAAGACGAAGTCTGGACGCAGGGAGCTTCCACACGGACATTCGGGAGGAAGAATCTCAATGGAGACGGTCTCACGATCAAAACGACGACCGCATTCGTCACAGCGCAGGATTCTGCCGTTTCCATGGAATTCGATCACTCGCAGACTTCCCGCCCGCTGGTGCAGGCTGTCGATGTTCTGTGTGATGATTTCCTTCAAATATCCTCGGCTTTCCATAAGCGCCAGGGCGTAATGAGCGGCATTGGGGTTGGCTCGGGACAGGAGAGTATCCATTTCCACCAGCATCCCCCATACCTTGCCGGGGTTCCGGCGAAAGGAGTCGATATGTCCGTATTCCATCGGATCATACCGTGACCAGAGCCCCTTATCACTCCGAAAGTCCGGTATTCCGCTCTCCACGGAAATCCCCGCACCCGTCAGAGCGACCATGTGGCGACTACGGGCAATGCGCTCGGCAATTTGTGGGTATCGAGAATCCATAATCCAAAAGTTGTTGAATTTCTAATGCCTTATAATGTGGGTCATCCTACGTTTCTCCCGCACACCTTGTCAAGGCAATTCGCCGCACAATCCCGGTTCCATGAGCCCCCATCAAGGAAGGAGGGATTTCCATGGAGTCATTGCCTTGGGATCTTCAACATCTGACCGAGAAGAACCTTGTTTTCTTTGAGATGGTTCCATTCGGAAATGCTCTCGGCACTGACTCCATACCTGGCTGCGATCCCGCTCAGGGTGTCTCCCCTGACAACCTTATGGTGCACAAAGGAAGGCTGGTAACTTGCCAGCAAGGCGTCCAGCCTTTGAGTCAACTCCCTGCCTTTCCCTTTGGGTACCTTCAAAATATGGTCGCCCTTGGGAACGGTGTCCGAGATGAAAGAGGGGTTCAAGACTTTTAGTTCACGATAGGTAACGGAGGCCGCTTCGGCAATGAGCTGGAAAGGAACGGGGTGCTTGAGATTGAGGGAAACCCGATCGGTGTGGATGGGTGGGTAGCCGGCCCCCTTGGGCATGACATAGCCGTACTTTCCCGGGTTGCCCAACACCTCCTTGATGGCCAGGATGCGGAAAATATAGCGCTCGGTTTCCACGGGCAGCTTGAGGAGGTAGTAACTGTTCACTTTCTGTCGATTGATCTCCTCCTGCATCCGCTTTTCACCACAATTGTATGCAGCAATGGCAAGGGTCCAATTTTGAAACATGGTGTGCAAATCCTGCAGGTATCGAAAGGCGCTGTTCGATGCCAGTTCAAAGTCACGCCGTTGATCAATTTGCCCCGTCTGACTCAATCCGTATAGGCTCCCGGTGCTGGGGATAAATTGCCACGGACCCGCAGCCCTGGCTGGAGAGGTGGCCTCGGCCAGCAGGTCGCTTTCGGCCACGGCCACGTACTTGAGGTCACTGGGCAGTTTGTTGTGCAAGAGCTGTTTTTCGATCCAGGGAAAGAATCGCTCCGCCCGTTTCAGCCATAGAAACACCTGGGCATGGCTGTACACCACAATGGTGAACTCCCGGTCGAAACGCTCCCGGATTTCCTGCATCTCCAGGGGCACAGGCTCGCCGCACAGATCCAGTTGGGCCGGAACGGCGTAATAGGGAACCTGCATCGCTCCCATCTGGGCTACGGACTGAGCGGAGCTCCAGGTGGCCACGGGAGCTGCCCCCATCAGGAGAATCATCCCCAGCATGGACAGCAGGGCATTTTTCAGAGCAGTCATAAACTTCCCTTTCACTCGGATTCCCACACCTTCCCCTTGCTGCGGCTCCCCGAATCTCTTTGGACCTATAAGCCTGAAGAAGGCGGATCTGTGCCTCGCCCACAAATCTCCAGGGTACTGAAAAAGAATGCGATTTCCGTGGCTGCGTTTTCGAGGCTGTCGGAGCCGTGGACCACGTTCTTCTCAATATCCGTTCCATACGTGTGGCGGATGGTGCCTGGAGACGCTTCTCTGGGATTCGTTGCGCCCATGATCTCCCGGTTCCGCTGAATCACATTCTCCCCCTCCAGAACCATGGCCACGATGGGTCCCGACGACATGTACTCGGTCAGACTGTCATAGAAGGGCCTCTCCCTGTGGACATGATAGAAGGCTCGGCAATACTCCCGGCTCAAATGCACCATCTTCATGGCCACAATGTGGATCCCGGCCTCCTCAAACCGCGTGACGATCTTCCCGATTAGATTTCCAGCCACACCATCGGGCTTGATGATGGACAGCGTCCTTTCCATTGTGCATCCTCCACTCCACGATTTTAGCAGGGACCAAACCGCCCTTCGGGTCCCTACTCTGATGCCTCTAGTCTGAGGAAAAGTCAAACAGCTTTTAACGATGGGGGCAGAGTACCCTTTTTCGTATTCCGCGCTCTACAAGTAATTGATCACCTCCCCGGGAACCTCCGGGAATCACGATAGACTTTTGCCCAACCCCCCACCGGGGGAGGAAATAGAACTCGGATTTTTTCTCCTTTTCCACGGGGAATCGGAAAAAAACACGGCTTTCATCCCTTTACTTCTCTACCCCGGGAGGGGACGGGATTTCCCGACAGATCGCCGTGCCGTCTCCGCACCAAACGTACTACGTTCTTCCATCCAGCCAGAAAAGCAGTGCATTCCGGATTTCCTCCACCTGTTCCGGGTCTGTGACTTTTTCCCCCTGACGGGTTCGAATGTAGAAGACATCCGCCACTTGATCCACCTTTGTCGTGATCTTGGCGACGAAGATCCGGATCTGCAATTCGAAGAGCGTTCTAGCGATGGTATAGAGCAGACCCACCCGATCGAGGGTGTAGACCTCCAAAATGGTGTATACGGCCGAGGAATTGTTGTCGATCCAGACCTGACTGGGAACCCTTCGCACGGTCGTCGGACTGTGGTCTCGTCCGGCGGCATGAGCGGCAATTCGGTAATCCAAAGCCATCTTCCCGTCCAGGAGCCGCTTCATGTCGCTTCGTACCTGGGTCCAGTCGGGAAGTCGGGGAGGATTTTGCGGGAGGCGGCATTGGAAGATGAGCAGAGTCATGCGATTGTTCATGGTGAAAACTTGTGCACTCAGGATATTCATGTCGTGCAAGGTCAAAATCCCGGCCGCCCGAAATAGAAGACCCGGTTGCTGCCAACCGACGATCGTCAATTCTGCCGAATCTTCCAAGACTTCCACTTCGAGGACCAGGGTTTCTTCAGAATTCTGGAGCTGCCATTGGAGGCGCATGTGCCTTGCCATCGCATCGGGTGACACTGAAAGGAGATAGCGCGGCGCCAACCGGGAAAAATAGCTCTCCAGTTCCAGGCCATCCATGAGATCGCTCACTTTTGAACCCACCAGGGCCTTCACACTCTCGATCCTTTCGAGAATAGCTTTGGGGCTTGGTTCCCCCTTCTCGAGCAGGTGGTGGACCCTCTCGTACAACTGGACCACGGGAGTGTCTCTCCATTTCTGCCGGGCTCGCGGCCCTGTGGCCATCATGTCGGCAAAACTGAGCAGGAGAAGCATGTCCAGGTTCTCCACATTTCCAACAACGAGGGCACACTGGGCCAGCATTTCCTCATCCGCCAGGTCCCTGAGAGACGCATTGTCCATGATCAGCAGGTGTTGAGCCACGAGGAACCGCAGGAGGTCCGATTCCTCGGTCGTCAGCCCCAGTCGCCCGGCAATGGCGGGGACCATCTCTGCGCCGTGCATGGCATGGCCTTTCCCGGTGCTCTTGCCCATATCGTGGAGGAGGCTCGCAAGATAAAGCCACGCGGGATCTCCCATTCTCCCGGCAATTTCCGACAGCACGACCTCGCTCTCGGTGTAATCCCCGCGGAAGAGTTTCTTCAGTTCCATCAAGGTGTGCAAGTGATGTTCATGGATAGGATACAGATGGAAGGAGTCGTGCTGTACCAACCCGTGCACACCATTGATCTCGGGAATGAGTTCCGCCATCAGGCCCAGGTTGTAAAAACGGCGGATGACGGGCAGTTCCGGCTCGTCCCACCGAAGCAGCTCCAGGAGTTCCTCCTTGACACGAGGATCGCCCGCACAAGAACTCAGCCCGCCTTTGTGATGATGAATCCATTGCCGGGTCATGTTGGCAAATTCGAGGTGGTGCCTGGCGGAAAGGTGGAAAAGTCTCACAATATTGCTGGGAGTTGCCGGATAGCGGTCGGTCTGGATGAAGATCTTTCTCCCCCTGAGAAGCAGACCCGTCTCGAGGAAGCCGTTGGGGACAGCATCGGGGACCCCTTCCCGACTCTCCTGTAACCTCGCCCAAAACTCTTGAGAGATGCACTGCACTCCGTGTAGAAACCGGTGTACCTGCTGCAAGAGTCTTTCCGCGGGCAATAAGCCGGCCCCGCCGGAATAACCCAGTTTGCCGGCCAGATAGTCCTGGCGACTCATTCGCAGTACAGAATCCGAAGTTCCCGAAATACCGTGGATCATGCTGACCAGACACGCAAAGAGCTTTTCCGCCTGTTGCAGAAAATCCACTCCCTGCCGTGTGAGATACCCCCGAAAGATCGCATCCTCGAGGCTACGCATGTTGGCGGCTATCCGGCCTCCCACGCGAATGGCATTGATATCCTCCAGGCCGCCGCACGCCTGCTCCAGATCGGGTTCCAACCAGCTGTCCGCCTCTTCGAGAGAGGCTTCTCGAATCCGGACCATCTGATGGAGCTGGCTGAGCAGTTCATCTCGCCTCTTTTCAACTTCGAGGTCCAGAGCTTTCTCCAGCTGGTCCGCCATCTGTCGGTTCCCGGAGATATACCGGCATTCCAAAAGCTTAAAGAAGAAACCGACATCCTCCCGGGACGAGTGCAGGAAATGGGGGATGGAACCAAGAGCTGCGTCCACACTCCATCCCGCTTCCGTCAAAGGAAAAGTGATTTCCTCGATCCAGCCCTTCTTCCAGGGCGTGGTCTCGGACTCGATCACCAGGATGGGCACTGGCATCGTGGGGCCGATCTGTCCCCTGGCAAAGGCTCCCAAGGCCAGAACAGCCCCACTGGAACGGAAAACCTCGATATCCTGGGCAAGGCGATTGGCCAACCGGTTGTATAGTGAAATGACGGCGATCTCCAGGAGACTTGTATTCCGGCCCGGTATTTCCTCCGGAGCGTCCCCGAGGATCTGTTCTCTTTGCCGTTTGAGGGATTCCGCAATATTCTGCATGCTCCTGATCCTCTGATCCCCTATAATGGTCTTCCAACTCGTTGTCTTCTACCGAGACTTAGTACAGCCCTGCACAATAAGGTGTCCGATATGCTCCAATCGTCATTCCATGGACGCAGGTTTTAGGTGGAAATGCAGGCTTTCCCATCCCCGGATTTCCGCGAAAGCATGCGAGGGCGACGGTCGCTAAAATGGTCACCCTATTTTGCGGAGCTGTACTTAGGCTATTTCATTCTCAAGCAACTCCCTGTGCTCCATCCAGGTTCGTTTCTGGAAAACTTGAGTCCGGACTCCTACCCGCCAGCTTCATCGTGCATCGAGTGCTGGAACTAGTTTACACCGCTTGGGACCTGGAACCCTTTGCCAAGGACTGCGGCTGGTTCGGGCCGCCGTTCCGGTGGGACGAGGAACGCCGCTTCCTGCTACGCTGCGAGCTGGACGCCGCCTTTTTCCACCTGTACCTCCCGGCAGAGCCGGACGGCCGGTGGCGCCGGGCGGAAGGAGAGTCCGAGGAAGACCTGGCCCGGCTGAAAGCTGGCTTTCCCCTCCCGCGTGATGCCGTAGCCTACATCATGGACACGTTCCCCATTGTCAAGCGCAAGGACGAAGCGCGGTGGGGTACCTACCGAACCAAGGACACCATCCTCGAAATCTACGACGCCATGATGGAAGCCATCCGTACCGGCCGCCCCTACCAAACCCGCCTCGACCCGCCGCCTGCCGACCTCCGATGTGGCCAACCTCCCAAGGAACCCCCGAAAGCCTGACTCGAGAAAGGTGCGTGGGGGGTCCCGGAATTTGTTTTTCGGCTTTGCGAAGGGATGCCGATGAAGTCCCATGAGCAGGGGCAAAAATGTGGAACACCGGGTGGTGGGGAGGAATCGAGCAGAGCTGTACTCAGCAGCGCCGTTTTCAAAAACTTCATTTGAATCCCCTGGCCTGGAGCCGCTTCCAGGAGTGCGGAAATTATCGGTCCGATGAGGGCTCGTCGCGCCGGTTCCAAAAGCAATTTTTCCGACATGCCTGGGCCGCTGCCCCTGGACCCAAGCACCCGAGAAGCCGTCACGGCTGAGGTGCAGCCGGTGTCGGCGCACCGGCAGGGAGGGCGGGACCGTATCGCCGCTCGATTCTCAGGGATTCCTCCCGCAGGCGTTCCTCGAGCCTCGTGTAGGCCTCCTCGAGGGAAGGCTCCATGACGACCACCTGCCCCTGGGTCATGATCAGCCTCTTGAGCTCCGGGATGTTCAACTGAGTGGAAGCGATGAGGTAGATAGGCTGGATGTAGATCACCATGTTCCCGATGGGCAAAATGATCATCTTGCCCCTCCGAATCCGGGATCCGGCCTGGTCCCACAGGGTGAATTGTTCGGACACCCGGGTGTCCTGCTGGATGAGGGCATTTACCTGGGACGGACCGTGAATCAGCTCCCCCTTTGGAAAATTGTAGGCCACGATCTTTCCGTAATGAGGCTCTTCCGCCCCCACCACCATCAAGGCGCGCAGATTGGCTTTTCCCTTGGGACTCATGGGCGAGAGCAGGAGAAAGCCCGACATGCCCCGTTCGATGAGGTCGAGGGTCAAGTAGTAGGACTTGATGGGGACTATCTGCTTGCCGAGGGGAGTGGAAGCAAACTCCCAGGCATCCTCCTGCTGGTAAAAAACCTCCGGGTCCTCCTGGTGATACTTGGCGTAGACGGTCATTTGCACGTCGAAGAGATCCTGCGGATAGCGCACCTGGGACATCAGTTCCGGGGGCATGGCTCCCTTGTCTTTGAAGACCCCGGGATAGATCCTGCTGTAGGATCGAATGACAGGGTCCACGGGATCGAAGATGTAATAGTCCACCGTTCCATGGTACGCATCGACGACAACCTTGACCGAATTGCGGATGTAGTTGAACCGGGATGACCCATCTTCGTACATGGCGGCGTTGGGATAGCGGTCCGAAACGGTGTAGGCGTCTTGAATCCAGTACAGCCTTTCTGGGGTCACCACGATGTAAGGATTGTCATCCAGGCGGAGGAAGGGGGTCAGGGTGTGTACACGTTCCCGGATGTTGCGTCGGAAGAGGATTTTGCTGTTTCTGTTGGTCTTGGTGGTGAAGAAGATGTTGCGGTCTCCCAAATACCAGGAAAACAGCAACTTCTTGTACAGGGTGTTCAGGGGGACTCCTCCCTTCCCCTTATAATGGGTCATGACGTTGGAATTGCCTTCGGGATAATCGAATTCTCCCTCGTCGTTGGGGGCGATGACATAGGGGTAGTGGTCCAACTCCCCGAAATAGATCCCCGGCTGTTGGATGCTGAAGCCGAACTGCGATTCCACCGGAATTCCCCGAATGAACCACGTCATGGGTTCATCTCCGCCCTGGGCTGCCGGCGTCATGACCACTCCGTAGCCGTGAGTGTAGGTGAGATGTTTGTTGACCCAATTGTGGGCTCCCGCAGGAAGCTTGTCGGCGTTGAGCTCCCGGGCGGCCAGGAACACCTGCTGTTTGTTGCCGCGGACTTCGTACCGGCTGACGTCCACCCCGGAAAAATCATAATAGGTTCGCAGTTCCTGGAGCTGTTCGTACACATTGGTGAGAAGCTCTCCGTCCCAGACGGGGACGTTGCGCAGGATGTCCCGCACCTGGGGTTCCGGAATTCCCGTGGGCGTGCGTTGGGGAGAAAAATCCCGCACTTCCACCCGATCCAGATCATAGGCCGTCAAGGTGGCTCGAACGCTGTCGGCAATAAAGGGCTTCTCCAGGGACAGGGCGTTCGGCTTTACAATGTAGCGGTCGACAAGGTCCGGCAGAAAGGGGGAGTACCGCCCCCCAAGAACCAGGCACAGGCAAAGCGCGGCCACTGCCGGCGGTTTCCAGTTCTTTTTCGTATAAAGGAAGTGCACCAGCAGCCCCGCCGTCGCCGGGAGCAAAATCAGGATCAGCCAGATCATGGGCAGGATGACTCTCAGCTCCTCGTACCCCGGTCCAAAAAAGAGGGGCTCATGACTTTCGGCGTACAAAAGCTCATAGCGCTCCAGGACAAATACTCCCATCCCCAGCAAGACGGTCAGCAAAACCAGGGTATTCAAATGCCACTTGGCTCCCGGCGGCATCCGCACATCCTGTTGCAGGAGCAGTCGCCTCTCGAGCCAATAAAGCAGGGTCACGCCGCAGAGGAGAAGCGCAAAGGCGAGGAAAAGCCGCTGCTGGACAAGGCTGTAGATGGGAAGGGAGAAAAGATAGAAAGCGACGTCTTTCCCGAAGACCGGGTCCTGCATGCCCGCAGAAGGAGCAAACAAGTAGAGCAGGAAGTCCTCCCACCGATGAAAGAGCGGCAGAGCGATGGGAATGGCGAGCACAAGGGAAAGGGGGGTATACACCCACATCGATCCGGTGCGGAACAAATGGAGAAGGTCCGCCTGGACTTTCAACGTGGAAGCCCTGGCGCCGGAACCTTTGGGAAGTGTTGTGCCGAGGTGACGGGAGGCCACCCAGAAGTTCAGAAAAAAAATAAGAAAGAAGAAAACGGTGACCGTTCCGAAAATGACATAACGATAGAGAAGTCGCTGCCAGTAGTAGAATTCATACCCCAGGGAACGGTACCACCAGAGATCCACCAGGTAGGCAGCCGAGGTGAGACTCACGGCAAAACCCAAAACCAGGAGCCCCAAGAACCCCCCCATAAGCAACCCTAGCCGTTTTTTCCACAAAACCATGAATCACTCCTCTTTGGGCAGATGGGTGGACAGCTGGAAAACCCCTGTAGCCATGCTCCGGGGCAAGGAAAATAACCTCCGGGACTTCTTGGTGAAAAACCTCGTCAGGGTCCGGGTTCCAGATTCAATCACACTGCCCGAGGAAGGGTCAAAGACTTTATTCGGGGTCGTTCGGAAGGACCTTAACACCCCTGCATCCGTAGGGGACGGGGGGTGAGTGTTTCGTGTATCCGTTGACTCGCATGTGCAAATGAGGTAAAAGTCAAGTGTTTTCGAGGGAGCAGGCATGGTTCCCTTGGAGGGAGACATGGCTTCGCGGGCACTCATGTCGGTTCGCTTCCACGGTGCCAGGGAAGTAGGTTCTTTGACAAGGTGCGCGTTCAGGTATTTTCGGATTTCCGAAATTTAAAAGGGAAGACGGTGCAAGTCCGTCGCGGTCCCGCCGCTGTAAACGGGGACGAAAGCCATTAGGACCACTGGCTGCCCATCGAGGGCACCGGGAAGGGGTGGTGAGTAGGAAGATCCGTGAGTCAGAAAACCTGCCTGAACGAGAAGGGCGGCTTGCAAAAGACTCATTCACGGCTCCGGCTGTAAAGGGCATTTCCTTTGGGGAATTGCTTCCGGGCCTGGGTCGCGGGCTGCTCCGGGAAACGTGGGATATTCCCGACAATTAGGAAGGATCAAGTAAAACTGGGTGCAATCCTTGGAGGTCCGAAGGGGATCTTCAAGGATTTTTTTGTTTTTGAGCGTCCAAAAGGGAAAACGTGCGGTAATCCGAGGTCGGCCGCCCCACCAGGGAATGAAGCGGGATCGAGTGCCTGCACCTGGAATGAGAGGACCACTCGGCCGAGACGCCAAGCATCTGCCTTTGTTCCTGTCCAAGGCCGACCGCCTACACCTACAGGAGAATGCCTGCAAGGAGGCTGGGTTGGGCGGCTTGAGAAGGGCTGAAAATCGTGAAGGATTCCCCGAAACATTCGAAAAAGGACCGGCCGGGCCTGGTCCAAGCCGGCCGCCGGATCGAGATCGAGAGTTTCCGCATCATCGAAGAGGAAATGAAGGACCGATCCTTTCCACCCGATCAATGGGAAGTGGTGCGGCGGGTGATCCATGCAACGGGTGATTTTGACTACGCCCGGCGGATTCGATTTCACCCGGAAGCCATGGATGCAGGGATCGAAGCCATCCGGAGAGGCGCATCTCTCTTTGTGGACACGCGCATGATCCATGCCGGTCTTTCGCCGTGGCGCCTGATGTGGTTTGGAAACGAGGTGGTCATCCCGGTTCTTCATCCCGAGAGTCACCAATGGGGGCTGGCGATGGGAACCACACGTTCCGCGGCGGCCTTTCGAACCCTGTCCCGCCGGATGGACGGGAACATTGTAACCATAGGGAACGCGCCCACGGCGTTGCTGGAAGTCGTCAGGCTGATCCGTGAGGAAGGATTGAAGCCGGCGCTGGTCATCGGAGTTCCCGTCGGGTTTGTCCAGGCGGAGGAATCCAAGGAGGCTCTCTCCGGCCTCCCAGGCCGGCCAAACATTACCGTGTCGGGAAGAAAAGGCGGGAGTGCCGTAGCGGTGGCTATTCTCCATGCCCTTCTGGAGCTGGCGAAGCACGCTCGTAAGGAAAAAGCCCTTGAATGAGGAACAGACTGTGTTGGGTACCCTGTATGGAATCGGTGTCGGACCGGGAGATCCTGAGCTGTTGACCCTCAAGGCGGTCAGGGTTCTCAAGGAAGTCTCTCATGTCTTTGCCGCCGCATCCAGCAAGAACGACTATAGCCTGGCCCTGGATATCGTGAGGGAACACCTGGCCCCCGACACTCCCGTGGACCACCTTTTGTTTCCTATGACATTCCATGCGGAGAGCCTCGAAAACGCGTGGCAGGCCAACTGCGAGCAAGTGGTGGACATCTTGAAGGAAGGAAAGCACGTGGCCTTCCTGACCCTGGGGGATCCCCTCACCTTCAGCACGTTCATCTACCTGATGCGTAAGGTCCGAAGCCAACTGCCCCAGGTGAACATCACCACGGTTCCGGGCATCACCTCGTTCCAGGCGGCCGCCGCATGTGCGGGCGTCCCTCTGGCCGAGGGCGAGGAAGCCATCACCATCATCTCGGGGGCCAAGGGTGGAGACCGGCTCAAAGAAGCCCTCCGGATATCGGACAACGTCGTGCTCATGAAAACCTACAAGCAGTTCCCGCAAATCCTCTCCCGGATCAAGGAAGCGGGGCTGACCGACAGCTGTTGTTTCGTGAGCCGCTGCGGATTGGAAGGCCAGGTGGTCGAGAGGGAGTTCAACCGACTCTCCGAGATTCGACAGCCTCATTATCTGTCCCTCATGATTATCAAGAAACGAGGCTTGGAGCCCTGAAGGACCCAGGCATCTGCGAGGCGATCCCTTTGACTCCACCGCCTTGTCGTTTACTGCCCCGCTTTCTCGGCTGGACCGGGCTCCTCCTCGTCATCGTTCTGACCGCCTTCGTGACTTCCGGTATGGGACCCTTTCACATCCCCTATGAAACCATCTGGCGCATCTGGATTTCCCCCATCGATCCGTCGGCCGGCCGGGGGATCGACGATACGGTCCGCTACATTGCCGTCCACGTCCGCCTGGGCCGGGTATGCCTGGCCCTGACCGTGGGTGGAGCCCTGGCCCTGGCCGGAGCGGTGTACCAGGGAGTGCTCCTCAACCCCCTAGCCGATCCGTTCACCCTGGGAACCTCGGCCGGTGCCGCTTTCGGGGCTTCTCTCTACATCCTGCTGGGCTGGGGGAGCGGGTTTCTGGGGGGCGTGAGCCTCCTGCCCGTCGCTGCTTTTGCCGGAGCTCTGGGAGCCTTGTACCTGGTTTACATGCTGGGAAGGATAGACGGAAGGCTGCATCCCGCCACCCTGGTCCTGGCTGGAATCATTGTTTCGACCTTCCTTTCCGCATGGATCAGCCTGCTCAAGAGCCTGAACGAGGATTCCGTCTCGACCATCGTGTTCTGGATTTTGGGGAGCTTTTCCGGAAAGAGCTGGACCGAGGTGGTCCTGGTTTTCCCGTACCTTCTGGCGGGAGGCGCGGCCATCCTCTATTACGCCAGGGAGCTGGACATCCTGAGCCTGGGGGATATCCAGGCCCAACAACTGGGCGTGGACGTCGCTCGGGTTCGTTTCCGCCTGCTCCTGGCGGCGTCGTTGATCACGGCGGCCGCGGTTGCAGTGAGCGGCATCATCGGTTTCGTGGGCCTGGTAACACCTCACCTGGTTCGACTAGCCATGGGGCCCCGGCATCGAAGACTGCTTCCCGCCGTCCTCCTGGCCGGCGGCCTCCTCGTTCTTCTTTCGGACACTCTTGCGCGGTCGGCCCTTCCCAGCGGGGAGGAAATCCCCGTGGGCGTGGTGACCGCCATTCTGGGAGGACCCTTTTTTTGCTTCCTCTTGATGCATCGGAAAAAATACCTCCAACTGTAATCCGGGCCTCGGACCTGTGGTGCGGTTACGCGTCCGATCCCGTGTTGAAGGGGATCTCGTTTCAAATCCGCCGGGGGGAGTTCGTGGGTGTTCTCGGACCCAACGGTTCGGGCAAAACCACGCTCCTTCTGGCCCTCACCGGCATTCTCCCTCCATCGGGCGGATCGATCGAGATCTTCGGAGACCCTCTGGCGGTCCTCAATTCCAGGAGCCGCGCCAAAAGGATGGCCACCGTTTCACAAAACGCCGAGGTGCGCTTTCCTTTTTCCTGCGAGGAAGTGGTTCGCATGGGGCGTTACCCACACCAGAAGAGATGGCGGATGGACAGCCCCGAGGATGCTTCCGTAGTACGCCGGGCCATGGAAATCACCGAGACCGTCGAGCTTGCCGAACGGCTCATTACGGCGGTGAGCGGGGGAGAAAAACAGCGGGTGACCATGGCCAAGGCCCTGGCCCAGGATACCCCGCTCCTCCTGCTCGATGAAGCCACCTCGGCCATGGACATTCATCGCAAACTCCGGGTTTTCGGAATCCTCGAACGGCTGAACCGCGAGAGGCAACTGACGGTACTGGCCGTATTGCACGATGTGAATCTCGCCGCCCTCTACTGCGACCGCATGATTTTTCTCAAAGAAGGAAAACTGGCCGCCGACGGTCCTACTTCCTCCCTTCTCGTCCCCGAAATCCTGGAAGGACTCTATCAAACCAGGGTCCAGGTGCACGAGGTGGCGGGAACCGGCAAACGCCAGGTGTTTTTCCTGCCGTGAAGGAAGACGGTCGCTCTTCCCGCTCTCCTGATACGGTGATATGAGATGAACTTGAAGGTCGAAGGATGACTCATGCCGAAGGGAAACAAATCCCCACAGCGAATGGACAGACCCGTGTGGTGACATTACCATAAGAAGGTCTGCCGAAAGCATGTCGTTTCCTTTCTTGGCATGCCGGGACGATGTGGCGGCCGCTGAAACGGGTTTGAGTCCCGCAAACGCCGGCATCAAGTTCTTGGACAGGCGTGTTGGGTCGGTCGAAGACCAAACTTGGAAAAGCCGTTCGGCGAGATTCGGAGACCCCGGTGATCATCGGCACCCCTTATCGAGGCGAGTCCTGTGTGTCCGGGGGGAAATAGAGTGGTTGAATCCGTGATTCCAGGGGAGGAGTTCCATGGCAAAGAAACAGAGACACTTGGTCAAGGGTCAATGTCCGCAATGTGCCTGCGGCGATGTCAGCTTCATTCCCTCCGAGACAATGAAAGAGAAGTACATCGGTCCAGAGCAGGAGATCGAAATCCTCTGCCCTTCCTGTGGAACAAAACACAAGGGGACCCTCGTCGTGGAGGAGGAGAAGGAGTGAGTCCTTCTCGAGGAAACGTCTTTCGGGACCTGCCGCGACACCGGTCGCCGGAAAAAGTGGAGGGCTCTTGTCGGCACCTGCCTGGTGTCCGGGTCTTGAGCCCTTCAAGGATGTGAGTTTGTCCAATCGCACCTGTCCAAGTTGCGGAGTGCCGAGGGAAGTTTTCCGGGATGAATTCGGCAAGCCGCGCTCTTGTTCGGGTTGCAGGAAAGGGGTGGGTTTCACCGGATGAAATCGGTAAAGATCAAGGGGATGACTTGCGGGCATTGTGTCATGGCGGTGACCAGGGCACTGAACGAGGTGACGGGAATCAAGGATCTCAAGGTGGATCTTTCCCGAGGAGAAGCAACCTTCGAGGAATCTCAGCCCGTGGATATGGAGCGGGTTCGGGAGCAGATCAGGAAAGCAGGCTACGAGGTTGGTTAAAAGAAATCTCCACGTCCAGGGGATGAGTTGTGCAGCCTGTGTGGCTCGAGTGGAGAAGGGTTTGCGGGAAATGGAGGGGGTGAGGTCCGCCGAGGTGAATTTCGCCACGGGAAGGGTTTCCCTGGAATACGATCCGACCCTCGTGGATTGGGAGACCCTCAAGGGCAGAATCCATGAGCTGGGCTACGAACCCGTGGAACCGGCTTCCGAGCCTCAAGGAGGCACACGCAGGGCGACCCTCATGGTGGGGGGAATGACTTGTGCCGCCTGCGTGCGCAGGGTAGAGCAAGCTTTAAAATCAGTGCAGGGAGTTTTTGATGCCACGGTCAACCTGGCTACCTCCAAGGCGACGGTGAGCTATGACCCGGACAAGGTGAGCCTGTCGGAACTCCGGGGCGTGGTGGAGGGAGCGGGGTACGAATTCCTCGGGGTGGCGGAGGAATCCCGGAAAGACCCCATCGAGGCGGCTCGGCGGAAGGAGCAAAAAGAGCTCCAAGTCAAGCTCATCGTGGGGGCTTTCCTGACCCTTTGGATCATGATGGGAAGCATGCAGGACTGGTTCCCCTTCCTGGGCTGGATTTCCCAGAGAACCATGTCCTTCGTGCTGCTTATACTCACCACCCCGGTGGTCTTTTGGGTGGGTCGGCGCTTCCTGCACGGGGCCGTCAAGGCTGCTCGACAGAAAACCGCGGACATGAACACCCTGGTGGCCATCGGGAGCCTCTCCGCCTATGTCTATTCCGCCCTTGCCACCCTCCGGCCGAACCTCATCGATCCGGAGGGCCACGGGCTTCACCTCTACTTCGACAGTGCCGCTATGATCGTCACCCTGGTGCTCCTCGGACGGTTCCTGGAACTCCGGGCCCGGGGCAGAACCTCCGAAGCCATCCGGAGGTTGATGAGACTCACTCCCAAAAGAGCGGCGGTCCTGCGGGATGGTCGAGAAGTGGAACTCCCGGTGGAAGAGGTTGCACCGGGGGACCTCGTCCTGGTTCGCCCCGGAGGAAGCGTGCCCACGGACGGCACGGTCCTCGCGGGAAATTCCGCCGTGGACGAGTCGATGCTCACGGGGGAGAGTCTCCCGGTGGTAAAGGAGGTGGGAGACGAGGTTTTTGCGGGTACCCTCAACCAGTCGGGAAGTTTCACCTATCGAGCCACCAGGGTCGGGACCGAAACCGTTTTGGCCCAGATCATCCGCCTGGTGGAGGACGCCCAGGGATCGAAGGCACCCATTCAGCGGTTTGCCGACAAGGTTGCCTCGGTGTTTGTTCCCGTGGTCATGGCTGTTGCCCTGGTGACGTGGTTTGTGTGGTACTATGCCGTGCCGAACGCAGGCTTCAGCAGGGCACTTCTCAACTTCATTTCGGTCTTGATTATCGCATGTCCTTGTGCCATGGGACTGGCGACCCCCACGGCCGTCATGGTGGGGACCGGAATCGGAGCGGAGAACGGAATCCTCATCAAGGGAGGAGAGAGCCTGGAACGAGCTCATCAACTCACAACCGTTGTATTTGACAAAACCGGCACCTTGACCCGGGGAAGCCCGCAGGTGGCCGAGGTCCTTGCCGTCGGGGAAACCGATCCGCTCCAATTGCTTCGGTGGGCCGTCTCCCTCGAGTCCCTGTCGGAACATCCCCTGGCCCGGGCCATTGTGGACAAGGGAAAGGCCGAGGGAATCCGACCCTTGACGGTCGATGGCTTCGAGGCTCTTGCGGGTTTGGGGGCGAAAGGGGTGGTGGAAGGAAAGTCCGTGATCCTTGGAAACCAGCGTCTCCTGAAAGAGCGGGGGATCGACCTGGACGGAGTGGAAGAAACGGCAAAGAGGCTGGCCGGTGAAGGGAAGACCTGTGTCTTCGTAGCCGTAGAACAAAAGGTGGTGGGAGTTCTTGCCCTGGCGGACGTTCCCCGGGAAACGGCGGCTCAGGCCGTGGCCGCCTTGAAAAAGATGGGGCTTGGAGTGGCCATGATCACCGGAGATCGCCTTGAAACGGCCCAGGCCGTGGCCCGAGAGGTGGGGATCGATCGTGTGCTGGCGGAGGTGCTTCCGGGTGCCAAGGCCCAGGAGATCCGAAGGCTGCAGGAAAAGGGTGAAGTGGTGGCCATGGTCGGAGACGGCATCAATGATGCTCCGGCCCTTGCCGCGGCCGACGTGGGCATCGCCGTAGGCGCAGGAACCGACATCGCCCTGGAAGCCAGTGATATCACCCTCATTCATGACGATCTCCGGTTGGTGGCTTCGGCCGTCCGACTCTCGTCCCTCACCATGAGGGTGATCAAGCAGAATCTGTTCTGGGCCTTCTTTTACAACGCGTTGGGGATACCCATTGCGGCGGGAGTGCTATACCCGTTTTTCGGGGTACTCCTCAATCCGATGTTTGCCGCTGCTGCCATGGCTTTGAGCTCCGTTTCCGTCGTCACAAACGCTCTTCGCCTGCGGCGCGTGTGGGCCAAAGAGGCAACCGTTTGAGAAGAAGAAAGGAGAAGAAACGATGGACCGATACGTGTGTCAAGTGTGCGGCTATGTGTATGATCCGGCGGAAGGGGACCCCGACGGAGGAATCGCTCCCGGCACCCCTTTCGAGCAGCTTCCCGACGACTGGACTTGCCCCGTCTGTGGAGCCTCCAAGGCGGACTTCCAGAAGGAATGAGTCGAGAGTCGGTGTTCTCGGCCGGTGAGGGGATGCTCGACGGCCGGTGCCGACCGTGCAGTTCGGGAGGAGATTTCCTTCCGTGCTGATCGGAAACCTGGATCATGTTGGACGGAAAAAACACAGAAGGAAGTGTTCCATGGCCAAAAAGGTGAAAATCTACACGACGGCCGGCTGCCCTTATTGCCAGCAGGCAAAGGACTACCTGACGAAAAAAGGTGTCTCGTTCGAGGCGGTCGATGTGGGCAAGGACCCTCAAGCACTCCAGGAAATGAGGAAGATTTCCGGGGGAGGGAGATCGGTTCCCGTGATCTCGGTTGGAGATGAGGTCATCATCGGTTTCGATCCCGAACTCCTGGATAAGGCCCTCCAGACCGGCTAGCGAAACCTTGCCTCAACCGACACGTTGAGTGGTTTCCCATCTGAAACTTGACTCAAAATAAAGGTTTGTCTTTTTGTCTTTATAAAGACGGCTGGTGCGACACGGCAGAACGGTGCATCCGGTTTCTGCAGGCAGGATCAAGGGCTTGCCCACGAGAAGCGGAGGCTAAGAGGTTTGCCGTAGTGTACCGGCCTTGGAAAACAGGCTGATATGTCATGACAAAAGAAGAAAAAACCACAGGGACCCTGTACGACGCCATCATTCTGGGAGCGGGACCGGCGGGCTTGAGTGCGGCAATCTACACCATCCGAAAGGCCCTGAAGACCCTCATCATCAGCAAGGACGTCGGCGGACAGCTCTCCTGGACGAGTGACGTGGACAACTACCTCGGATTTAGCCAGGTGAACGCCCGCGAACTGGTGGCCAAGTTCGAGGATCATGTCAGGAAATTCAACGTGGAACGGACCCTCGGAGTGGATGCGGTGGAAGTGTTCCCAACCGGTCGAATCAAACAGGTGGTGACAAGCGATGGGAAAAGGTACAAGGGAAAAACCATCGTCATCGCTACGGGAGGGCGTCACAAACCGCTGAACGTTCCAGGTGAGCGCGAGCATGTGGGAAAGGGGGTCTCGTACTGCTCCACCTGTGACGCCCCCCTCTATGCCGGTGCAGACGTGGCCGTCATTGGTGGAGGCAACTCGGCCCTGGGAGCTGCCATCGATCTGATCGGCATTGCCAACAAGATTCACCTGATCTTCCTGACGCCTACCCTGACGGGAGATCCCATTTACCAGGAAAAAGTACGACAGTCGGAGAAGGTGGAAATCCTTCCCTTGTGTGAACCCACCAGGATCCTGGGACAGCAGTCCGTGGAGGGAATCGAGTACCGTTCCGTGCAAACGGGAGAAATCAAGACCCTGGCCGTGGAAGGCGTGTTCATCGAAATCGGCACCGTTCCCAACTCCGGCCTGTTTGCCGAAATCCTCGCCACCAATCGGAAGGGGGAGATTCTGGTGGATACCGAATGCCGCACCGGCCTTGCGGGGGTATTTGCCTGCGGGGATGTCACCAACGTGCCGTTCAAACAGGTAGTGGTTGCAGTGGGGGAAGGTGCCAAGGCCGCTCTGTCGGCCTACAATTACCTCATCAACCAGCCTTGATCCAAACCCGGCCCGGGTATCTTTTCCGAGGATTTGCAATAAGTTCCCGGGGGCCGGGAGGAACCTCCTGTATCCTCCGGCCGTACGGATCCGGATTCACGGAGGATACAGGAGGCCGCGTATCCTCACGAGCCGGATCCCTCCTTGATCTTTTCCGACAAGCGCTTCAAAAAGCTTTCGAAGGACTCGCTGTCCAGGATGGAGCTAAATTGCTGTCGGTAGTTGTCCACGAGGCTGATTCCCTCGATAATCACGTCGTATACCTTCCACTGCCCGCCGCTGAGAAGCAGCTTGTAGTCTATCTCCACGTCAGGCTGATTGGCGCCTACCGCCCTGGTTTTGACAACGGCGTATCGGCCTTCGATCATCTGCCTTTCGTAGCGGATGGTGGTGGTCGGGGTTGCCGACGCTTCGATGCGACGGACATAAGTATTGAAGAGAAGTTGCTTGAAGAGCTGGACATATCGCTCCCGTTTATCCGGGGCAAGGCCCTTCCAATGCCTTCCCAGGGCGCGTTTGGCCAGCTCGTTGAAGTCAAAATATTCTTCGACGATCTTGAGGATTTCGTCCCTGCGCTGCTGGAGACCGGGGCCTCCTTCAAATAAAGAACTCTTTATGATCTGCAAACCGCGCTCGGAACCGGACTGAATCACCTGAAGCGGGGAAGGGGAATCCGCCTTGGCCGATAAAAAAGGATACGTTAGAAATACCACCAGCCCCAACATGCCTGCGGCGAGACGAAAGAACTGCTTATCCTTGTGCATAGAGATACCCTCTTTTTCCAATCATTCCGTCCAGCTGGTCCAGAGAGACCAGTACAGCACCCATCCAGTGATTCCCGGAAGAATTGAAGCCAACCTGTTGAATTCTTTGAAACACCCCATTCCATGAAGCTGTGTCGGGCCACAACAACATTTTCATCCTGTCTCTCGAGCCCCCAGCTCCCGGATGCCTCCAAGGGAAAAACGAGTGATATGGTCTGCAATCCGCCCGATATCGGAAGGATCGAAGCTCTTCGGTCGAAGGACCGCGATTGCGCGTCTTGCCGTGAAATGCTGGAGGCACTGTCCGATGATGCTCATCATGGAAAGGAAGATCACATCGTTCTCTTCTCCCTCCGCCGGCTTGGCCTCCCCGAGCAGTTCGCCGAGAATGCCTGCCAGGTAGGCAAAAAGGGGCCGCACCGAGTTTTGCAGCAATTGGTCCAGCGCATCGGTCGGGTCGGCAAGCTCCCGCGCAAGGAGCTTCCCGTGCCAGGCAGGAAAGCCCTCATCCATGGTGCGCAAAAGAAAGGAGAGGATGAATGCTCGAAGTTTCTCCTCCGGTGTTGCCCCCTGCCGAAGGCCCAATTGGGGAGGGTACTTCTTGACCGCCGACTGATGGGTGTGTGTGAGGACGGCCGCATACAGCCCTTCTTTGCTCCCAAAGTGGTAATTCACGGCACCCACATGAACGCCTGCACGGCTGCAGATATCCCGAACGGTTGCCGACCGAAATCCATGTTGAGCAAACACTTCTCCGGCCGCCTCGATCAATCTGGCCTTCGTATCGTCATTCTTTCGAGCACTGTCTCCCATGGAGACCTCCATGCAGTAAATCCAAACAAAAGTTTGAAACATGTGTACGAAGTTGTCAACGGGAATCTTTTCTCCACTCATCCCCATAATTCGGCGGGATGTGCCGATTTCACCGAATTCACCCTTTCATCTCTCGTAAGTATTCGAAATTGCAAGAGTCGAATAAAAATGAGGAATGCTCCCGGTGCTATTTGTACAATTCATCGGAAGAATCGCTCAGATCAGGTTCATAACTTGGGATTTCCATGGCCCAGAGGAAAATCTTCCCGAATGACCCGATAAAATTGTCCACCGGATGACGAGAAAGTGTTCACAGGTATAGATAATGAATTCAGGGACATGACAAAATTTTTGACATGTGAACATATGCCTATTAAGATGATAACTTCTTGTATATTTTACTCTTTATAATCTACCAACCGAGGACGGACCATGAAACTCCAAGTCGACAAGGGATCCCTTATTCAGGCGCTGCAACGTGTTCAGGGAATCACGGAAAAGAAGACCGGCATGCCGATCTTGTCGAATAGTCTCCTCCAGGCATCTGAACCGAATCTTCTTGAAGTCTCTGCAACAGACCTGGAGTTGAGTATCTGGACCTACCTGGAAGCTCAAATCGAGTCCCCCGGAACAACGACCGTATCCGCGAGAAAACTCCTGGAGATTCTTCGAGAGATGTCCCAAGAATCGGTTCTCCTGCAAACTCTTCCCAACAATCGACTTTCTGTTGCGGCTGGACGCACACAATTTGAGCTGGCGACCCTCGCCGTGGAAGACTTTCCTTATATTGCTTTTCATCGGGATGCTTCCCTTGTTCGTACCAGTGCATCCGTCCTCAAGCAAGCCTTCCAAAAAACTATCTATGGAGTTCCTGCCGAGGACGATCCCTTCAGTGTTCCCGGGGTTTACTTTCAGCCTATGGATTCCTCGGACTTGCGTTTTGTATCTTCCGACGGCCATCGTCTTGCCTACGTGCAGGTTTCGCGCAAAGACCTCGGAGATCTGGATGTGGGCCCGGGAATCGTCATTCCTCGGAAAGGAATCCAAGAAATTCTCCGAGTTCTCGAAAGAGAAACCGATGCCTCCCTTGGGATTGTGGAAAATTCTTTCCTGGTGAAAACTTCCGGAAGTTTTCTGAGCATCCGGATGTTAGATGCCGACTATCCCGACTATGAGCAGATCATTCCTCGAGAAAGGCCGTTTTCTTTTGTGGTGAAATGGGAAAACTTCCATGCGGCCCTCAAACGCGTGGGCGTGCTCACGAACTCGAAATGGAGGCACGTGAAGATGGTGGTCTCCAACGGAACCCTGGAGCTCCAGGCGGGAAATCCGGAGGTGGGGTTCGCCAACGACCTGCTGGATGTTGACTATGAAGGGGAGGAGTTTTCCATTGCCTTTAATATCCGATACGTGTTGGAGGCGATCCAGGTGATGGAGAGCAGCGAGATTCGTTTTGAGTGGTTGGATGCCTTCCATGGGGCGATATTCACGGGAGCCGACGATCCGGGCTACCTTGGATTGATCATGCCCATGGTCCTTTGAAAATCACGCAGGCAGGAAAGGTGCCGATACCGAAGCAGATCGTCCCCTAATCTCCGGATAAAAATGTCTCCTCTGAACATATGGTTTCGCACACATCACGCTTCTTTACGTCCTTCGAGGCCCGATTCCTTTGCGGATTGTCCGGGTCGGGCCCATTGAAACCGCGCTAGAACGTGAACAGGATTTCCGGGCGGACAAACCCCATCACGTCGCGCTGGGCGTAGTAGTCCCCCTCCCAGATGAATTCAACCCAGAGATGCGCGCTGAGGTGCTTGTTGAACCGGTGATTGAGCACCGTCTGCAGGAAGTGACCGCGGAAGTTCCCGTTATTGCTGAATCGTGGAACAATAGCGCGCGTGGGCACTTCTTCCGGGGCGAACAAGGCATTATAGGTCACACTGAAAGTCATCCCCTTGGTAGGGTTGAAAGTCCAGCCCGGCCCGAAGCGGATGAGGTTGTTCAGCTGGGCGATCTTGCCGCTGGTTTCAGGTGGGTACGAATAGATGTAGAGCTCACTCCAACGCGGCCAGCGCCCCCAGAGCACGTCGAACATTTCGTCGGTGCCAGGCGTGCCGGGGTCATCCCCCGACAGGAATTCACCCACCATGAACAACTGGTTGTTCAGCTTGTCCTTGAACAGGTATGTGAGCTTGGCCTTGGCACCGTAGGCGGAGATGTCGCGATCGGCGAAAACCCCCAGGATCTTGTCTTCCTTGTTTCCGCACTGGTAAGCACCTTCGACGGAGTATTGCCAGTGCGGCGTTATGTTGCCGGTGATCTTGCCCCCGAAGGTGAAGATATCCGCATTGTCGCCGGGCACCCACGGGAGGCCTCCGCGCTCCAGGGTTTCCCGATCATCCCGCTTATAGATGAAATAGGCGTCAATAACCGTGTTTTTGAGGGACTTGTTGGACACATAAGCGATTGCACCCATTTCGTTCTGTTCCGTCAGGGGGTGCTCCGTGTCGTCGAAACGCGGCCGGTCGCTGTAGGTCGGATTGCCGATGGTCGGAACCCACTCATCGGCCCGGGCATGCTGATGGATGGCAATCACGTCGAATTTGGTGTCGATGTTTTGGGCATCGCAGGTAACTCGGACACTGTCAAGAAAGAAAGTCCATGAACCGTCGTTCGGCGTGCCGTCGGCCACGAGCCACCAGTCATAGGGATCACCCAGCATGATGTCCTGGCGACCCACCGTGATGGTCAGGGGCTGCCGAAAGGCATTGTCCCACTTGATGTTCGCATTGTCCACGATCCCGTAGCGCCACTCCATGCCGCTGGCGGTTTTTCGCGGGCCGAAACCGGCAGGTTCGGTGAACAGCCGAGGCTCCGCAGAAACGCGCGTGTTGAAGCTCATATCGCAGGGCATTTTGGCGGTGCTCCATACTCGTGCCCGATACCGCGTCAGGTTTTGTTCCGCCAGGGGATCTTTGTCGGTGAGGGTGACGGTGTTGGGCATATATTCATCGCGGATTCGGAGGTCGGCACCCCACGTCAGCCAGGGCGTGGGGTTTTTCACTTGCCGGGCCCACTCCTCGAAATTGCAGAGGTCGGGCAACATCAGGCTGCCGGTTTGTGCATAGACGGTGCTGAGGGCCGTCGTCAACGCCCCCAGAACGATGGCACATTTCAGTAGCGTTTTCATCGTCTTTGGCTCTTTCTAGTTGTCGCAGCGGGCTGCCGGCGGTTCTACACGGCCAAAATCCTCCAAGTCCACCCAAAAATGACACCTCGATTTCCCATCCTACTCCGCCCCCCCGGGCCCTATGAACCCAACCCACCCCCAACTCGTCAGACGGCCGGCAATTCCCGCACCCTATGGAAAGAGGCTTTGGACCGGTGGGGTCGACTGAAGTTTCGTAAACATCCCCGCCGAATCACAGGTCTGTCACTCCAACCTCGAAACGTTTTCACGGATTTTCACTTTTCGCCGAACCAACCTGCCGGAGTTGTGCATGCTATACCTTTATGCACGAAAAACCGTTTCGACGACAATACAAAGCAGGCCGGAAAAAGCTCGAACGGATCAGGGTCCGAAAACAATCTAAGACGCACCTGGAAATAACCTGAAACCACAAAGGATGAGGGGCTTCAATGAGGCCGGGGCATGAATGCCCCGGAAAACTATTGGGCGAGTTCTGTTAGCTTTAAAGCTCGCGGGGTGCGACGATGAGCACCACCTCGTCACGCAAATCCCCCAGCTCGCTCCACTCCTCATGGAAATCCCCGAAATCCACAGTGAAATAGTGGGGTAGATACGTCTTCATAAAGAAGAGCTTATTATGCCTGCCGCGCTCGATCCTCTCGGCCTGCTTTTCGGGCGAGTCCTCTTCAAAAGGCGAGACCGACTCATGTATCCAGGTCCTTAGATCCTCGACCCACTTATCAAAGCCATATTCGGTGAGCTTTGGCCTGGCACGCATCTTAGCCATAAGCTTCCTTAAACCTCGAAACGATTGCGTCAAAACTTTTCCCGAGCACTTTGAGACCCTCGGGGTCGATCTCCTTGAGGGCTGACGCGATGAACTGCAGATCTTCAAGAAAGATGGCCGGGCGGTCCACTTCCCGCGCGCTTTCCTGCGGAGGCCGTCTTCATGGCGAGCAGATTCTTAAGGAGCCCCGAATAGGCAAAAAGAGCCTGGTTATCCACCTGCCCTACCTGCAGGGAGGCAAAATAGGCCTCATAGCGCTCCTTCTGGTCCAGGAGGGCCGAGAGCATGGCCTCATCGCTAAAGGCTTCGGCCTTTCGCATCTCGAGAGCTTCGGCGCGAGCGGCCCTGGATTCCCAGTCGTATTTTTTGGACCACTCGGTGAGGGTCTGGCGGCTCACGGGCAAGCCATGATCGCACTTGAGCAGCCTCTCCGTTTCCGAGAGGTTCTGCCCGCACTCGCGCCAGACTCTATAGGCCATCTCGCGGGCTTGCGTTTTGGCGCTCATCTGTCCCCAAAGCCTATCGAGCAATCCTTCTTGCGCTCATCCATCACATCGATGCCGTCCGCCGTGATGCCTACCATCGTGATCGAGAACTCGGACCGTCTCATGAGCTTGATGTAGCCACGCTCCTCCAGGAAAGCCAGGTAGTAGTTCAGGTCCTGCTCATCCATCGGGTATCCCAGGTTTCCCAGGGTCACTCGCACGAGCTGAGCATCCACTGGATTGGGATAGGATGCGGAAGCGATGCGCAAGATCAGCATCCTGATGTGATTGTCTTTGTGCCTATCCAGTTCCTTTTGGATCATTTCTGAATGTCCTCCCTCAGGCATTTGATCTCCTGCATCAGCGTCTTGAGCTCTCCGCCCACCACCTGCATGGAGAGCAGAATCTCGCGGTGTTCCGCATTATCCTTGGCAATGGTCTCATTCAATGACTCGCTTAGGTCCTTTATGCTGCGGGCCTGCTCTCCCATCGAGGTCGCGATCTTTTCCATATTGGCGATAAAGGCTACCGCGAAGTTTGTGAGCAACCGATATATGCATACTATCACGACCACCGCGATTACCGAGGCCCCACCCAGATCCGCCAGGATCTTCAACCCATCGAGATATTCTTTCATCTCTGCCTATTTTCCGGTATCGGCCTTCAACTATTGTTTCTCACTCACTCGCTCCTCGCCGCTTTGGCCGAAAGGGGCTCGTGGGTGCGCACCCGCAGCCATAGATTGGCCACCATGTCGCCAACGGTTGCAAGAGTCGGCACCATTACCGCAAGGAAGGACCCCAGGGTGAGCATCTCCTCTTCGCTCAGTTGCCAGGTGACACCGCAGGCGACCAGCACCGTGAAGGCGGCCTTCACCAGATTGTACCAAACGGTGCTCGATTGGCTCGCGCCCGGGGCCACCAGGGCATCAATCGCCTTTTTTGCCCCGGGAGCCGCCTTGAGGACTTTTAACCATGAGATCGCCATTTTCTTTACCATCCCCCATTCGAGTTGTGGCCCCCAGAAAACCAAAAAGCCCGGCCCCCCGCTCATGCGGGGAAACCGGGCTCGAAGGCCTCTGGGGGCTGCCTGGAATTTCACACCCAGGCACATATTTGGCGCTCGAAGGCGCTCTTATCTTAATGTCGCTTCAACTTACCTCGCGGCCTGCGCGAAAGCAACCTCATTTTCACATCGGGAGATCATTTTTTGAGCTCGGCGCTTCCTGATCGAAAGCCCCTGCGATCCTTAAAGATGATCTTGCCGTTTTGCATCTCGGCGCTTCCCGAGCGAAAGCCCCTGCGATCCTTAAAGATGATCTTGCCGTTTTGCATCTCGGCGCTTCCCGAGCGAAAGCCCCTGCGATCCTTAAAGATCACCTTCCTTGCCTGCTTTTCCTTCTTTTCTTTCTTCACGTCCTGCGCCGTTCCGGCCGGATCGGCGGCCGCTGCGTACGCCGCTGGCAAGAGCGAGATGGCAAATATGAGGATCCATGCCGCCAGGGATCTTTTCATGGTGACCAATTGATTTTCCATGATCAAACCTCCTTCTTGTGTCTTAGCTTTGGGCGCCAAAATGAATGGCCCAAAGCATTGCGGGTTGTCAATGGAAAAACGCCTTTGAGTTCATGCCTGGTGCTCAGCCGGCCGGCTTTCGACCTCTGTGGTTGGTGGCTGTAAAGATCGCTGCGCCTGGATTTGCATAATCTGGGTGTAGCCGCACTTGGGGCACTTTATTTCGATATGCAGGACCATCCCCTTGAAGAGCAGTCTTCCGCATCTCCTGCAGCGAATAGCATCCATCAGCGGTATTCCTTAGGGCAGTATTCCTTTATGAATCGATCGATCCTGCGGTCGGTGAAAACAAGCGTCCACCACTCCTTCCCGTGGCGCGCATTCATGGCTTTTATAAACATCCCCTTCAGCCCCTCGATGACAAGGAAGGCCTCGCGCGAGGTTTTCACCCTTCGGATACCGAACCGCTTTTCTGCGGGCTTGCCCAGCGAAAAGACGTTTCGGGGTTGGGACGGCTAACCGGAGGTTTGGCGGGGCGTTTACGAAAACTTCAGTCGAACTCCTTGGCCCAAAGCTCGAGGCCGGGGCATGAATGCCCCGGAAAAAGGCGTAGGGGCTGCGGCGGCCAATGCGCAGATCCCGATGGCTTCAATGAGGCCGGGGCATGAATGCCCCGGAAAACCATTCATTCCGGGCGCCGCATGGACGTGGATATCGCCGCTTCAATGAGGCCGGGGCATGAATGCCCCGGAAAACAGCCACCAGCCTTCGCATGCCATTCGATGCATTATCGCTTCAATGAGGCCGGGGCATGAATGCCCCGGAAAACAGGCCAAGAGCCCCGAGGAGCTCGAGCGGGAGCTTTCGCTTCAATGAGGCCGGGGCATGAATGCCCCGGAAAACGCTCCGCATCAAGGGGCTGGAGACCGCAGCAACTTATGCTTCAATGAGGCCGGGGCATGAATACCCCGGAAAACCACAGGAAATCCTTGTGCCTCAAGCTATTCCCGCACCGCTTCAATGAGGCCGGGGCATGAATGCCCCGGAAAACCAAGATCTTCGAGAACTCGACCCCGACGATCAAGCATCGCTTCAATGAGGCCGGGGCATGAATGCCCCGGAAAACGTCAATTAAAGTGAGTGGAGCTGGAAATGAGCGAAGCTTCAATGAGGCCGGGGCATGAATGCCCCGGAAAACTACGACCGCCGATTGAAGTGATAGGGTGAGCATTGTCCGCTTCAATGAGGCCGGGGCATGAATGCCCCGGAAAACCACCAAAACGGGAAGGCCCACGTCTTGGATGGACATGCTTCAATGAGGCCGGGGCATGAATGCCCCGGAAAACACGAAAGCCCGACCATCCTTCCCAGCCTCACAAAGGCTTCAATGAGGCCGGGGCATGAATGCCCCGGAAAACGCAAATTCAATGCGTCTGGGTCTTCGGGTCTTGCGAGGCTTCAATGAGGCCGGGGCATGAATGCCCCGGAAAACCCCATACAATTTATCCAGTATTCTGAGCCCCGTTCTGCTTCAATGAGGCCGGGGCATGAATGCCCCGGAAAACGGGCCGCGAGCCGGGCAAAGGTTCTGCCGTGGGACCGGCTTCAATGAGGCCGGGGCATGAATGCCCCGGAAAACAGGATCAATGGAGTGATCTATGCGTTGAGCGGAATGAGCTTCAATGAGGCCGGGGCATGAATGCCCCGGAAAACATTGTATGGGTCGAATAGATGCCCGTGACTGACTGAGCTTCAATGAGGCCGGGGCATGAATGCCCCGGAAAACCTTACGAGCGGAACCAAGGCGGCTTCTGGAGACAACGCTTCAATGAGGCCGGGGCATGAATGCCCCGGAAAACTATAAGAAATTGTTGGCTTTTATGGTCTACATGTTGGAGCTTCAATGAGGCCGGGGCATGAATGCCCCGGAAAACATCGTTTCCATTTATTAGAACCAATTTCAGTATCCACGCTTCAATGAGGCCGGGGCATGAATGCCCCGGAAAACTGGTCTCGGATTGCCGAAGGATGCAAATGCAGTAGATGGCTTCAATGAGGCCGGGGCATGAATGCCCCGGAAAACCGGACGCTCTCCTGGGATAATTCCCTCGATGAGGGAGCTTCAATGAGGCCGGGGCATGAATGCCCCGGAAAACCGGCCGTGGCGCCCAAGGCCACTATGCCACCCCTGGCCGCTTCAATGAGGCCGGGGCATGAATGCCCCGGAAAACGACCTGGATGCCAATTTGGTGCCCATGCCATTCTTCGTGCTTCAATGAGGCCGGGGCATGAATGCCCCGGAAAACCTCCAGACGCTAAAGTCTCCTAAGACCAGGCCCTGGGAGCTTCAATGAGGCCGGGGCATGAATGCCCCGGAAAACAAGGAAGGCCTGGCCTCGAGCCGCACTTCATCGGCGGCTTCAATGAGGCCGGGGCATGAATGCCCCGGAAAACGTCGAGTCGGCGCTGCGGGAGATTGGGCAGGAGTTTGAGCTTCAATGAGGCCGGGGCATGAATGCCCCGGAAAACATGGCGGGAGTCGCCAACAGCAAACTGACTATTGCCGGCTTCAATGAGGCCGGGGCATGAATGCCCCGGAAAACCGGCCATCATTCACCTCCCATCAAGCCACCGTCACAGCTTCAATGAGGCCGGGGCATGAATGCCCCGGAAAACCTGCCGAAATGTTGTGAGCTACATTCTGCGTGAAACCAGCTTCAATGAGGCCGGGGCATGAATGCCCCGGAAAACCAGGCAGTCTCGTCTGAAAGCGAAAGGCCCGCAGAAGGCTTCAATGAGGCCGGGGCATGAATGCCCCGGAAAACTTGGAGAGCTTTTTTTCAATTTCGACGAACTTTGTGCCGCTTCAATGAGGCCGGGGCATGAATGCCCCGGAAAACATTTGCCCCACGCCCGTATTCTTCGGCCTCGACAGTGCTTCAATGAGGCCGGGGCATGAATGCCCCGGAAAACGAGCTCCGGCCCAATCATCCTGGTCCAGATCGGCAGGCTTCAATGAGGCCGGGGCATGAATGCCCCGGAAAACGTGGTATTCTTCAAGGAGCTGCTTGTCTGGCTGCAGGAGCTTCAATGAGGCCGGGGCATGAATGCCCCGGAAAACTTGGGGCAAGTGTAATAGCGGCAGCCAGGGGAGTGGCTTCAATGAGGCCGGGGCATGAATGCCCCGGAAAACTCACCCAGGGTAAACTTGCATTCCAGCTTTTCCATGCGCTTCAATGAGGCCGGGGCATGAATGCCCCGGAAAACCTCTGGGGAAGTGCCGGTGGTTCTGGCTCCGTGAATGCTTCAATGAGGCCGGGGCATGAATGCCCCGGAAAACCCTGCAGGCCGGTTTCGGTGATCTGTATAGATTCGAGCGCTTCAATGAGGCCGGGGCATGAATGCCCCGGAAAACGGCTATGGGATTCAAGAACTTTGGGGGCAAGGACAAGGCTTCAATGAGGCCGGGGCATGAATGCCCCGGAAAACCCGAAATCACTTTCCCATTTGTCCGAACCCGCATCGCTGCTTCAATGAGGCCGGGGCATGAATGCCCCGGAAAACATCCGAAGGGACTCCGCGTGAGTGTCCGAAACACTCTAGCTTCAATGAGGCCGGGGCATGAATGCCCCGGAAAACTTCAATTGGGGCTGAATATCATTGCCGACCTTTTGTGCTTCAATGAGGCCGGGGCATGAATGCCCCGGAAAACCGGTCATGCGCACCGTTTTCAAGATTATGCGTGCGGTGCTTCAATGAGGCCGGGGCATGAATGCCCCGGAAAACCGGTCATGCGCACCGTTTTCAAGATTATGCGTGCGGTGCTTCAATGAGGCCGGGGCATGA
>JAGPLX010000027.1 GCA_018053185.1 Syntrophobacteraceae bacterium | reverse complement strand
CCGTACCTTGGGGTCAGGAAGGACCCTCGGACCGGGGATTCTGCACGAGACCGGCACCGCTTACAACAAGAACGAGCCGCTTGAAGACGTCCATGTCGATCTTTTCCGCCAATTCTTCCTTCATCCTTGCGAGGGCCTCGAAAGGAGTCAGCCGGACTCCGTCGATTCCCCGGGAGGTGAGGATGTCGTAGTAATCGGCAACGCTCACCACCCTCACGGGGAAGGGAATGTTCGACCCGTTCAGGCCCGCAGGATAACCGCTTCCATCGCAGTGTTCGTGGTGAAACAGGATGCAGTGTATGGTCTGCTGATCGAGGGGGATGGCGGAACACATGGCAAGACCCTTGATGGGGTGGGTCTTCATGATTTCCAATTCGTGAGAATTGAGCCTGCCGGGTTTATTGAGAATTCTGGTCGGGATCTGGGATTTCCCGATATCGTGAAGCAAGGCGCCTAAACCTATGTGTATTTTTTCCTCTTCCGACCAATCGTAGGTATCGAGCATGGCGACGACGTAGAGAAAGACGTTGGTTGAATGGGTGCAGACCTTGTCATCATGAGACATGAGGGAACCGAGGGTCTTGAGGGTGTTCTTGCTGCCCAGGAAACCCAGGCTCGATTTGACCACGCGGAGGAGTCTTCGGTGCTGCTCCACGGTCATGGGGTGATTCAGCTTCACCTGGAGCGCCTTTTGGACGGTATTGACGGCGGAGGAATAGAAAACCCTGGATCGCACCGGCAGAGGAATGCTCTCGTCCAAAAGGATCCTGGACAGGTTTCTTTCCACGTATTCCTCATAGTAAGGCCGATCATCCGTGCGGATGTACACCTCCTCCACCCCGTTTTCATAGAGGATCGCCTTGTGCCGCTCGGTGACGTCCTCTCCCTTTCTGGCGTACAGGATGTAATGATTCCCGAATCTCAAAAAAATAGAGAAGTTGCTGTCGGTGTTGGGGAAAATCATGTAAGGGGAGACACCGAAAAACCCCCCTTGCTCTGCTTTGACCTGTTCCTTATCCATTCATGTCCCTCTTTGTCTTGCCCGGGTTCGGACCTACATCCGGTGGTTCCGACAGGCGGGATTCCCAGGAATGTCGGAACCACGCCCACGGTACGGATATATCAGAAGTGCCCCTCCGGCCAAACCCACCCTGCAAGAACGGCAAGAAGGATTCCGATTTCTCGATCGGCACCCCGCAGCTGAACAGCGCGACCAGCCAGGTCCGAAGAACCGATACGGAGGATCGAAGACCGGGATTCCCCTGTCACAACCCGCGGAACATGGGATCCGAAGCACCGAAAGGGTAGGTTCCATCCCGCATAGTTTACCATAACCGGGAACCCCACCGGGAGGTTCATGATCGCCGGAACCGAAACTGTTTTTACCGCGGGAAATATCCACCGCGCAGCAGCGCCGATGACGGAAAAAAGTGAAATGTACCAGACCCTGGCCAGGGCCGATATTGTGACACGAGACCATACGGATTCCTTGTGCGTTGATTACACCCGGTATTTCCCATTTCGAGGAGCTCCAAGACGGTTGGGCATGGCTCTCCCGACTCCCTTGGATGCCTACTTGGGTGCACCTGGAGAAACAAGTCGGTCCGTACGGCCTGGCAGCGCGGGAGAACCCCCCCGGGGATATGTGGGATAGACCAGGGAGAAAGCGCCCCTTCATAGGCGTGAATGAGAATGAGCAGGTATATATTCGAGAATCCTAATGAAAATCATTTCTTAGACGATTTTATAAACTTGATCTCCAAAATCTTCTAAGACATCGGATAGTCATGGAATCCTAAATCCATACCCCCATGATTTCCCACGATTTTTTTTCATTTGGTCAAACTGATTTTCGTTGACTCAAACCCCTGAAACGTATACTGTCAGTTCTGAAGTAATATAAGTTTTACAGAATGCGAAGGGATAATTCGCACCACTCGGCAACGAATGCAAAAACGTGCCTGACTTGGCGTCAACTTGAGGTGGAGGTTCATCAGGGTATCGGTTCGGCTGCACCAGCACGTTTATTGCCTTTTCCTGAACGGGATGGGGGGTTCGGTTTGGATGGCAAGATGGCGTCAGGCATGCGTTCGCGGTTGCTCATCGGAACGGTAATTCCATGGGTGGTTCTTGGCCCTTGACCTCCCTGCTTCGCAGCATCCCTCGATTCGGGAAATCCCTGATCTATTGACTCAAGGAACCGCGGTTCCGTACGATCCATATTCCGGCGGGGCGGTCCTTGTGGAGCATATTGTGGGAAACCTTTTTCACATTCATGTTTTCATTTCAACACCTGGACGTGCGTTTCTTGTGGAATGGCTGTCGCAGATCCAACTTCTCAACCAACCATCGAGGAAAGTAGAGGGAGAATGATGTCCAACCAAGCAATTGCCATGAAGGAACCCGTACGAACAGAGGGCTGTCTGGATTTTTTCCAAATGCTGTCGGGGGTTGGTCTCATCGTATTCATGTGGAGCCATTTGATCCTGGTAGCGAGCGTGAACCTCGGGGCAAGGGCCATGGACGCCCTCGCGTATTTTCTGGAAAAGTACTACCTAGCTCAAATCGGAGGACCACTGGTCTTTGCCCTCTTCCTGTTCCATTTCGTGCTGGCCGCTCGAAAGCTGCCTTTCCGCGCAACGGAACAGAAGGAGATGTGGGAACACTGTAAGCGATTCAATCACACGGAGACTTGGCTGTGGATGGTCCAGGCCGGAACGGCCATGATTATACTCATCATGGGCTCCATCCATATGTGGACGGTCCTGACGACGATGCCCATCCAGGCAGCCAAGAGCGCCCAAAGAATTCAGGGAGGATGGTGGCTTCTTTTTTTCCTGGTCCTGCTGCCCATGATCGAGCTGCATACATCCATCGGATTCTATCGCATCGGGGTCAAGTGGGGGTTCATCACCCGTGCGGACCGCAAGTTCTGGAAGCGTATCGAAAACCGGCTCACGTTGGCCTTCATCGCCATTGGTCTGGTCACCTTGATCAACTTCTATTTCATCCAAAAAGCAATGTGAGGAGTATAAATGGATACGTTTTACACTGATCTTCTATGTGTCGGGGCAGGCTTGGCCGGCGAGCGGGCAGCGATTGCCGCGGCTTCTCAAGGCTATGAGACGATCTGCCTGAGTCTCGTCCCGCCGAGACGCTCCCATTCATCCGCTGCTCAGGGTGGCATGCAGGCCTCGTTGGGCAATTGCATCATGGGGGCCGGCGACAATCCTGACGTCCATTTTGCGGATACGGTGAAAGGTTCCGACTGGGGTTGTGATCAGGAAGTGGCTCGTCTTTTCGCAGAGACGGCCCCCATCGCCGTCCGGGAAGCCTCTTTTTGGGGTGTACCCTGGAACCGCGTTGTGGCGGGCAAAGGCACCTACTTCAAAGGGGGCAAGCAGTACGAAAAGGTCGAGCTCAAGGAAAAGGAAGGCCTCATCACGGCACGGGACTTTGGAGGCACAGCCAAGTGGCGTACCTGCTACACCTCGGACGGCACGGGCCACACCCTCCTTTTCACCATGGACAATGAAGTGGTGAAACTGGGTGTCACGGTTCACGACCGGGTGGAAGCCATTGCCATCATCCACGACGGGGAAACCTGCATGGGTGTGGTGGCCCGATGCCTGAAGACGGGGAAGCTGCGCGTATACCTTGCCAAGGCCACCATCATCGCCACGGGCGGCTACGGCCGCACCTACCAGGAGACCACCAACGCCGTCATCAACGAGGGAAATGGGGCTATCATTGCCCTCAATACCGGAATCGTCCCCATCGGCAATCCCGAGGCCGTCCAGTTCCACCCGACGGGCATCGTTCCCACCAACATCCTGGTGACCGAAGGCTGCCGCGGAGACGGAGGCACCCTCAAGGATGTCAATGGAGAGCGGTTCATGGACAAGTATGAACCGGCCAAGCAGGAACTGGCATCCCGGGATGTGGTCTCTCGCTGGATGATGTATCACATTCGCCAGGGCAAAGGCGTTCCCAGTCCTTACGGACCCCACCTGTGGCTGGACATTCGTCACCTGGGTGAAAAGCATATTAAAACAAAGCTCCGCGATGTCGAGGAGATCTGCAGAGAATTCCTGGGCATCGACCCCATCACCCAGATGATCCCCGTACGGCCTGCCCAGCACTACAGCATGGGCGGAGTGCGCACCAACAAGGATGGGGCCGCTTACGGTCTCAAGGGTCTTTTCGCCGCCGGCGAAGCTGCCTGCTGGGATATGCACGGTTTCAACCGGTTGGGCGGCAACTCTCTGGCCGAAACCATCGTGGCCGGAAAGATTGTCGGGGAAAAGATCGCCGAGTTCCTCCAGGGCTACGAGATCAATTTCCGGACCGATATCGTCCGTGACACCGTGATGCAGGAACAGGAACGCATCGACAACCTCATCAAGGGACGGGACGGCAAGGAAAATGCCTACGCCCTCCGTAACGAGATGCAGGCCATCATGTTCGAGAAAGTCGGTATTTTCCGCAACGGGACGGACCTGAAGGCGGCGGTGGAAGGACTGCAGAAGATTCATGATCGGGCCGGGCATGTCGGCCTTCGATCAGGCGGTGTCGGCGCCAATCCCGAACTGGCCTTTGCCCTCAGGCTCAAGGGTATGGTCCGCCTGGCCCTATGTGTGGCATACGGGGCCTACCAGCGGACGGAAAGCCGCGGTGCTCACGCCCGGGAGGATTTCCCCGAGCGCAACGACCGAGACTGGCTCAAGAGAACGCTGGCCACCTGGAAGGAAGGGGATGATCTGCCCACCCTGAACTACGAAATTCCCTCCAAGGTGTGGGAGCTGCCTCCGGGAGATCGCGGTTACGGCTCGGCACCCATCATCCCATCCGAGGATCCCGCGGTTATTGGTGGCACGAAATCGGAAAACAAGTAAAAAAAGAGAGGTGTTTTAATGGGAAGACCATTGAAATTCAACATTTTCAGATATAACCCGATGGATCCGGGGTCTGTTCCTCACATGGAGGTCTTCCATCTGGAGGAAACCGACGCCATGACCCTCTTCGTGGCCCTCAACCGCCTCCGCGAAGAGCAGGACCCCACCCTCATGTTCGATTTCGTCTGTCGCGCCGGCATCTGTGGTTCCTGTGCAATGATGATCAACGGAAAACCCGACTTGGCCTGCCACACCAAGACCAAGGATCTTCCTCAGGAAATCACCTTGATGCCCTTGCCCATCTTCAAGCTGATCGGGGATCTTTCCGTGGATACGGGTACATGGTTCCGGGGAATGAACGAAAGGGTCCAGTCCTGGATCCACACCAATAAAGTGTTTGATCCTAAGGCCGAGGAAGAACGCATGCCCAACGAAAAGGCCGAGGAGATCTACGAACTCGAACGCTGCATCGAGTGCGGCTGCTGCGTGGCTGCCTGCGGCAAGGCGAACATGAGGCCCGACTTCATGGGAGCCACGGCCTTCAACCGCGTGGCCCGCTTCATGATCGACCCGCGGGACGAACGAACCGACCCGGAGTACTATGAGGTTGTCGGAAACGAAAACGGCATCTTCGGCTGTCTGGGCCTGTTGGGCTGCGAAGACGTCTGCCCCAAGAAGATCCCTTTGCAAGACCAGTTGGGCATCCTTCGAAGGAAGATGGGATTCAGCTCTGTGCAGCACCTCTTCAGCAGGGTGTTTGGAAAGAAATAGCCCGGGGCGGGGCGGAAATCCTCCGTCCCGAGGGGCTTGACTCGCTCGTTATAATGAGTATGGGAAGATAGACTCTTTCCTCCTCCGGAGAGAGCCGGGTTTTCCTCCTCCTGCCCGGCTCTCTCTTCTTTTATCGCTTTATCCATCAAAGAGGGGACCGATGTCCTTGACGACGAGGATCGGTCGGCGTCGGTAAGAGTCCCATTCCAGTTCAAAGATGATATCGAGGCTCCCGAGGTTCCCCCACCGCCCGGACTCGAAGGAGGGCAACCCTCTCCAGAAAACCGCTTCCACCGCACCGTTCACCAGCAGGCGGAGGTGATTGCGATCCCTGCCGAAGACTCGTTGGACGGCAACCTGAATGTTCCGTGCCGAAAAAACGGGACTCGGATTTCCGAGCCCATGAGGCTCAAACCGTCGTAGGGCCTCTACCAGCTCCGGGGAAACCAGGCCGAGATCCAGCTCCATATCCACTCTTTTTCGCGGGACAAAAATTTCCGGATCACTTCCCCGGGCAATTTCCTCGAAGCGCCTTGCGAATGCAGGGAGTTTTACCGACTCGAGGGTCATCCCGGCAGCCGCCTTGTGCCCTCCCCAACGGAGCAGCAGGTCTTCGCAGTCTTGAAGGGCCCGGTGCAGGTCAAAACCCGGAATGCTCCTTCCCGACCCCCTAGCCACCCCTTTTTCTTCATCGACAGCCAGCAAAATGGTGGGAACGTACCTCCATTCCTGCTGGATTCGAGAGGCTGCAACGCCGACAATTCCCACCGACCAACGGGGATCTCCCAGGACCAGGGTCCTGCAATCTCCGTCCATGGAGAGGAGTTTTCGACGGACTTCCCGAAGGAGGACTTCCTCGAGCTGCTGCCTTGCGGCGTTTAATCGATTCAACCCGAAGGCCAGTTTATCCATTTCCTCCCTTTGCTCCGAGATCAGCAGGTCATAGGCGATTCGAGCATGGGAAACACGGCCGGCGGCATTGATCCGGGGGCCGACATAATAGCCGACGTGTCCCGCCGAAACCCTCCTCCCATCGATCCCGGCCGCCTTCAGAATCCTTGCGATGGGTTCGTAGGGCTGGTGGTTCAAACTCTGCAGGCCACTCCTGGCAATGATGCGATTTCCCTCGACCAGAGGGACGAGGTCCGCAATGGTTCCGATGGTGGCCAGTTCCAGGTATTTTCCCCCCAGGCGCGGCTCGGGGAAATGGCCTGCCACCGCCTTTCGAAGTTGGGTCAGAAACAGTAGGGTGAGCCCGGAGGAGCAGAATTCCTTGAAAAAAGAAGGGCATTCCGGCTGTTTGGGATTGATGAGAACCGTTGCCGGTGGGCATCCCGATGAAGGCACTTCGTGATGGTCGATGACGAGACAGTCAGCCCCCGCGGCGCAAATCCTTCCGATTTTCGTCTCCTCGGAAGTTCCACAGTCCATGGCGACGAAGAGTCTCGCGTCCGGGTGTTCGTCCAGGGCTCGCTCGGGAATTCCATAACCCTCCCGGCGGTCGGAAAGCACCACTGAAAAATTCCTGTAACCGATTTCCTTCAAAAAGAGGGACATCTGGGCGGCGGACGTGACGCCGTCACAGTCATAGTCCGCCACCAGGACGATCTTATGGGCCTCGCGAAGATGCCGGCCCATGAGGCCGGCTCCCTCCTCCAGCCCCCGCAGGTCCAGGTGAGCTTCCAGGTCCGCCAGTCCCCCAACCAGGAAAGATGAATCGAATCCACGGATTTTGAGCAGTATCCCGACCACGTCTTCGGGGGTCGAAGGAGTGTCTGCCGTGGCAATTTCCCATTTCCACTGAATCATCTTGACTCATCTCCACGGTGGATGGCCCCTGCAGCATCCGGGTTCCGCAGTGGGCAAGTCCGCCGACCGCAGGACGTTTCCGGCAAGGAAAGCACCCTGTAAACCTACATTTTTCGACCGATCTTTTGCGGGGAATATACATAAACATTTTGCGCATATTTCCCCACCTATCGAGTATTCATTTTCATAAAAATCTGGTATAAGGACCGCCGTTTATACCGTATTGGAGCTTTTTACCCCTCTTCGCCGGGAAAATTCAACCGGGGGGGGACAAGGAAATGTAATCGCTGGAGTCCGGTCGTGGAAACCCTTCTCCTTATGGCTGATCGTGGTGATCATTTGAAGGATGGAGGAAGGTTGTCGTGAACTTTGCGTTTTGCTCGCTGGAGCGGTATACTGGTACTCCCGCCTCAGATCTATTGCCGGAGTATCGTTACGGACCAAAGGACGACCCAACGTGGTTGGGCTGAACATGCAAACAATGGTCGATCTCCGTTCAACATCCCCTGTTACCAGAGCACTCCCATTCCCCCGAAAACCGAAGGGACTCCCTCCCGTGGGAAGGAAGGCCCAATTCGGGTTCCAGAGGTGATCCGGAAACAATAGGAGCCGTCATCATGGAAACATTCACCTACTTGAAAAATTTTATTCGCGATCGAAATGTAGCGTCCATTACCCCAACATCTTCCTTTTGTGTCCGGAAGGTTTGTAAGAAGATCAACTTTGATCGGAGTGAGCTTATTGTCGAGTATGGTCCGGGCACAGGGGTTTTCACCAATTACCTTTTGAGGCGAATGAGGAATGATGCCCGCCTCATCCTCATTGAGCGGAACAAGAATTTTAACGCCATCCTCGAGAAGAACTTCCATGACCCGAGAGTCACCATTGTGAACGGCAGCGCCGAAAACGTTCTGAACACCCTGATGGAGCGGAGGGAGTGCAGGGCCGACTGTATACTGTCGGGGATCCCGTTCATGCTGCTCCCCAAGGACATCAAACACCGAATTCTTGTCAACACCTACCAAGCCCTCAAAAAGGGCGGGAAGTTTCTCGTGTATCAGACCTGTTTCCAGACTGAAAACCACCTGAAGGTCCACCTGGACCAATATTTTCCCATCGTCCGCACCAAGTTCGAGTTTTTGAACATCCCTCCCCTCCGAGTGTATGAAGCCATCAAATAGTGGCCCGATGCGATCCAGGGAACGAGACATCGGACTATCCCGTTTTCATGACCTCCATCCCTCCGTTTCGATCGGCACCGGCGGTGATCGATACGGGGGGTGGATCGGTCGGATTTAAACCTCTGAGTTATGAGAGCCGACTCCGCACTCGGAACCACCGGGTGGGATCTCGTCCTTTCGGGAAAGGGTTGTTTCATGGTCCTTGGCGTCACAAGCCGCATGGATGTTCTTGGGAATGGCGTTGAAATGGGCCACTGCGGAATCATGTCCCAAAACCTGTCTCGGGTGAGAGACAACCCAAGACGGTGAGCCGACCCATTGGCGGGTAACCCATTTGTTTCCTGGATTCCGGGTTCTGAACCGCGCCAAGGCTCCTCTCCCCCCGCCCAAGACCCGCAGTGAACTCCGGGGAACCGCGCCGACAAGGAGCTAACCTCCCGAGGCTTCGTCATAATGTGAGAAGTGCATGGTGAAAGTGGCCCTCCCCTGGGTGGAGGACCTCAAGGCAGTGGAATATCCGAACATCCTGGACAGAGGCACCACTGCCCGCACCACCTGAATTGCCGCCCGGGACGTGATGCTCTCTACCCTTCCCTTTCGGGTGTTCACATCTCCGATGACTTCCCCCAGATATTCTTCGGGCACAAGAATCTCGACACTCATGTACGGCTCCAGCAGGAGGGGGGCTCCGAGCTCACAGGCGTTTTTGAAGGCCATGGCCGCCGCCACCCGAAAAGCCAGCTCGCTCGATACCCCATCCAGGCAGGTTCCCCCATACACCACCACCTCCACATCCACCATGGGATAACCCATAATAGGCCCACTCGCGATGGCATCCCAAATCCCCTCCTCCACGGCCTGATGAAACGGCTCGGGGATCGACCCATCACGAATGCGGACACTCACCACGTTCCCCGCACCCCTATCCCGGGGAGCCAGATGGACGTCGACCTCGCCAAAATGACGGACTCCCCCGATCTCGCGATCGAAAACCCCCTTTGCCTGGGATTTCTTCGTGATGGTTTCCCGGTAAACCACCTGGGGTTTGCCCGCATTGACCCCCACATGGTAGTCACGTTCCAACCTGGACAAAACGATTTCCAAATGCAGCTCTCCCATGCCGCTGATAATAGTCTGGCCCGTATCCGGATTCTCCTCGTACTTGAAGGTAGGATCCTCCTCGGACAGCTTGGCCAGGCCGTCCATGAGCTTTTCCTGGTCCGCCCTGGTTTTGGCCTCGACGGCGATGGAAATGACCGGCGCGTAGGTGCCGATAGGCTCGAGCAGAATGGGGCGGGAGGGGTCGCAGATGGAATCACCGGTGGAGCAGGACTTCAAGCCCGTCACAGCCACGATGTCACCGGCGCCTGTTTTCTCGATGCGTTCCCGCCTGTTGGCATGCATCCGGAAAATGCGGGAGACCTTCTCCCGGACCCCTTTGGACGCGTTCAAGACATCCCCGCCCACCTGGAGCTTTCCCGAATAAATTCTCACATAGGTCAATTTTCGGCCCTGATCCATAAAGATCTTGAACGCCAGAGCCGCCAAGGGGTCCTGATCGCTGCTGAGTCGATGCTCCCTCTGTCCCGTAACCGGGTTGACACCTTCCACGGGAGGGACGTCCAAGGGAGATGGCAGGTAGTCCACCACTGCATCGAGAAGTGGTTGGATCCCCTTGTTTCGAAGCGCCGATCCGCAAAGTACCGGAACAATCTTCAGCTGCAAGGTGAGTCTCCGCAGAATGGGCAGGAGATCTGCTGCGGAGATCTCCTCCTCTTCCAAGTAGCGTTCCATGAGACGGTCGTCCCATTCCGCAACCTGGGCCACCAGACGATCCCTGGCTTCGGTCGCCTCCGCCGCCATTCCGGGTTCGATATTCACGAACTCATATTCCGACCCAAGCGTCTCATCCCGCCATAAAATCTGCCTCATGTGCACCAGATCCACCACACCTCGGAAGTCGGCTTCCTGCCCCACCGGCAGCTGCACGGGCAGAGCAACTGTTCGAAACTTCTCTCCAATCTGCTCGACCACCCTCTGGAAGCTCGCCCCCACTCGATCCATCTTGTTGACAAAGGCGATCTTGGGCACGTGATATTTGTCCGCCTGGTGCCAGACCGTCTCGGACTGGGGCTCGACCCCTCCAACTCCACAAAACACGGCGATGGCTCCATCCAGCACGCGAAGAGACCGTTCCACCTCGATGGTGAAATCCACGTGTCCGGGGGTATCGATGAGGTGGATTTCGTGGTCACGCCACCGGCAGGTGGTAACCGCGGAAGTGATGGTGATTCCACGTTCTTGCTCTTGTTCCATCCAATCCAGGATGGTGGTGCCGTCGTGCACCTCCCCCATCTTGTAGGATTTTCCGGTATAGAAGAGGATTCTTTCGCTGACCGTGGTCTTCCCCGCATCGATATGGGCAATAATCCCGATGTTTCTATAGCTTTTGAGTCGGCGGATGTCGCTCATTCCAGTGATCCTCACAACGATAAACCGTGTGTGTCTTCGACCGGATCCCACCAGCGGGGGCCCCACGGCGGCGGCCTATTCCATCATATCCCGTCCCGCAAGGACTGGTAATGTAGGGAATTGAACCCAAAGTGTCAAGTTTGCCGCTTTCCACCTGGGAAGTTCACCCACAGGCGGTGAAACGATTCGTTCGCAACAGTCTCGCTCCAAGATGCCTCGGCACATCGGGAAACATGGTCTAACCTTCTGTTTTACATAGTACTTTAGAATATCTCCGATCTGATTCAAAAAATCAGTAAAGGAAGAGATTCACCAAAAAGCTATGATCTAGAATGACTTAAGTAGCCTCTAGCCGCACCAGGTCGGCTCAATTCACCTAAATACGATTGCGTGTTTGTGGATACTTCCCCTGAGGGCCGCCATGGGGGAGGAATTTGTCTGAAATCCGGGCAAATTCCCGGAAATACCGATTTATGGAAGTTGCCTTGGGAAACCTGGGGCTGGTAAAAGGACCGCATCCGAAACTCTCATGGCATGGATCCGCGAGGCCATGTGTTGTTCTTTGAAATGAGAAGAAGGAGGACCAGTATGGCGCCAAAGGCTAAGCTCTGGAGGCACCAACTGGGGAAATCAACCACTTGTCGTAAGCACCCGGTGCTGTACGGCACACTTCCAATTTTTCTTCTGCTCATCGTTGGTTTCACCACCCCAATCGAGGCAAGGACGGAACCCGATACCTGGAGTGAACTCTCCATATCGTTTCTCACACCGGAGAAGATTTCCCATGAAGGTTTCGAGATGTTGATGTCCTTGTCCCCGCCTTTTGCAGTATACAACATTTCCCCAGTAGGAAGGTCGAGGAATCGGATACCAATCCATATTCCAAACGAGCCTTCCATTCGCAAGTTCATTCAGCACTTCGAACGTGAGGGCCGGGAAACCCTCACAGCAGCCCTGAAACGTTCCTCTCCTTACATCCCGGTCATGGCTGAGATTCTGGAGTCGAACGGTGTTCCCGCGGAAATGATTGCCATTGTGTTCGTGGAAAGTTCCTTTCAAGCCCGTGCCGCGTATCGAGGAGCGGTGGGCTATTGGCAACTCCTGCCGGGAACAGCCCGATCGCTGGGACTGAGGGTGGACCGCTGGGTGGACGAAAGAGCCGATCCGATCAAATCAACCCAAGCTGCTGCCAAGTACTTGCGCTCATTCTACGATCAGTACCAGTGCTGGACGTTGGCAATTGCTGCCTACAACACGGGGGGAGGTCCCGTGTCCCGGGCAGTGAAGCGATGCAATGCCAATGATTTCTGGGAGCTGACCAGAAAGTCCGGAGTTCCTACCAGGAGCCGGACTTACGTTCCCAAGGTGCTGGCAGCCATGCAGATTCTGAGGAACCTGGAGGCTTACGGCTTCGAATGTCCTCGGAATTTCCCCGTATATGACTTCGAATCCATTTGGGTCAACTCTCCCCTGAAACTGGAGCAGGTAGCCCAATGGGTCAATGTGCCTGTCAGTCATATGCGGGATTTGAACTCGTCTCTACGGCACGGCCGGGTGCCCCCTGAAGAGGGGTTTGCACTGCGATTGCCTTCCGGAACTCGAGACAAGTTCGACCTTGCATACGAGGGTTACCTGAAAAGGTAGGTACTCACAGTAGACAGGTCTCGCGGGTGATGCCGGCAGACATGGAACCAGAGAGTTCATGCGGATGAGTATTCGGATGTTGGCCACTGAGCTCTATCAAGCGATGAGAACAGTGGAGGAACTGGAAAAGAAACTCGAGGAAGCGGGTCTTCACCCCCTGCTCCGGGGTGAACTGGAAGACCAGCTCAGAATCGCAAGGGCTGAAAGAGATCGGATCAAGGCTCTCATGGAGGGGGCAAAGGCTTCGTGAACACACGCGGTCGAGCTTTTGCTCCCTTCTCTTTTCCCATCCGGAACTTACCGGATTCCCGAGAGGAATTTCCTCCCCCTCCCGACGTTCTCGACCCGGGCATCGAACCTTGGGACGTTTCCCTGGAACAGGGTCCGTTACCGAGGCTCCCACTGAATTTTTCCGTACAGGATCTCGATCCCTTCACGACAACCTTGGCTCTTGTTCAATACTCGATCCCCTGCTGTGCCTTCAAACCTCGATCACGGTATGGGTGCTTGACGCACTGCATTTCGGTCACCAGGTCCGCCACCGAAATCAGGGCTTGGGGTGCATTGCGACCCGTCACCACCACGTGCAATCCGGGAGGCCGGTTTTTCAGAGCACCCACGACGGTTTCGAGGGGGAGAAGACCAAGAGAGAGAACATGGTTCAACTCGTCCAGAACGAGCATTTGATAGGCACCGCTCCGCATTGATGTTATCGCCTTCTCCCATCCACGCAAAGCGAGTTCCCGGTCTTCTTCCAGATCTTCTTTCCTCCGGGTGAATCCCATCCCCAAGGGAATAATTTCAATATTATTCTGTCCCGCTAGAGATTGGAGCTCCCCAGAGGACCGAGAACCTTTGATGAACTGAAGAATAAGGATTTTCATTCCGTGCCCAGCTGCACGGAGCGCCATGCCAAGGGCTGCCGTCGTCTTTCCCTTGCCCTCTCCCGTGAACACCACCAGGAGTCCCTCTCCCATGAATGACCCTTTCGAATCGGCGGTACGACCGTCTCAATACCACTGAAGTTTCCCCTCCCCTTTGTCAAAACAAACACAAAAAAAGCCCCCTCGATTGTGCACAAAAAAAGCGGGCACTTGGCCCGCATCCAAATCTATCCTTTTAGGCGCGCAACGGATTTTGCCCCTGCCCATCCTTTCCCAGGGGCGCCCCCCTTCACGGGATTAGTCCGTGCCCCCTTTCTCGGCGGTCGATTCCTTGGCTTCCGTTTTGGCGGGTTCCGTCTTGGACCCTGAACACCTCTGGTTCTTCCCCGCATAGTCGGTTACATACCAGCCCGAACCTTTGAGGTGGAAAGTGCTCATGGAAATGAGTTTATGAAGTTGGCCACTGCAGTGAATGCATTGCGAAAGGGGCGGATCGGTGATCTTCTGCATGGCTTCGACAGTCTTCCCACACTTCAAACATTCGTACTCGTAGATTGGCATACCATAAACCTCCTTTACCTATGCGTTCATCATGAGGCATATCGTTCCCCAAAAATCATTTTCATTATAAGAACCACGTCTCCCTTGTCAAGGACGGATTCCCGCCGCTTCGGGCATGGGACTGCCCCGGCGTGATGGGACCCACCGCGCAGAGGAATTCTGTCCCGGGCGCGTACCTCATTTCATCTTCTTCGCTCCGGTGGGTCATCTTTGTGCCAACCCTCAACCGAGCGATTCCTTCTCTAAGGTTGCGCTCGTCATACCGGCGAAAGTCGGCATCCAGTGTGTTATTGAAAACCTCCTCTGGCTTACGCCTTCCGTCGGAATGACGCTGGATTGCAAGCACAATCGCTCGGATTAGGCCAAAGCTGGATGTGATTGGAAGGTTCCAAAGAAAATCGGTTTCCCGAACGGGTTTTTCGCCGAAAACAGCCCGGAGTCCACCGGTTTTCACCGAGAAAGAAGCCTCCACCCCGTAGATCGGCCTCACGGACCTGCCTGGACCAGCTGCCCGTTGGATACCTGGAGGATCAGATAACTGCGATCCACGGTCCCATAGGGTGTGATGGAATAGGTCCCGGCAAGCCCTTCATATCCACGAATTTGAAGCAGGTTGTGCAACAAATCCTTTCGGTCTATCGAAGGGGATCGGCTTCCATGCCTCGCCTGGAGAAATAACATCATGGCATCGTAGGCTTGGGCCTCCAAGTAGGAGGGTGCCGACCCATAGATTCTCCGGTATTTTTCGCTAAAGGCGCGGATTCGCGGCGATGTCCCTTCCGGGAAGTAGGGAGTCGCGAAGAGGGCGTGTTCCACATAGGCCCCACCCGCTTGAACCAGCGAGGCTTCCCCCCACAGGTTCGTTCCCAGCAGAGTCACTCCGACAACATTGTAGTAAGGTAGCTGAGGTGCAATGAGGGACACGGCCTGAACCTGGTCCGGGATGAACAGTGCCTCGAACGGCGTTCCATCGTCACCCGTTGGTGGAGTATTCTGCCTTGCCAGATTTATGAGTCTCTGAATGGGTTCCTTAAAATCCGTGCTCCGTTCCTTGTAGGCGACACTGGCCAACAGGTTTCCCCCCTGGTCACGGACCACCTCGGAGAATGTCTTGGAGAGCCTCTGGCCATACCGATCATCCGGGTAAAGGACCGCGAAGCGGGTGTAGCCGAGTTTTTCCCTGCAGTACTTGACGAGGGTCTGAACCAGATCGTGATTGTCCAAAAAGATATGGAGCACAAAGGACTGGTCGGCGGATTCCTCATCTCTCTGAGTCAAAGCCAGCATAGGAATTCCCCAGCGGTCGGCGAGGGGAGAAACAGCCTTGGCGGACTGGCTCCCCAAAGGCCCAATCACCGCGATCACGCCGTCTCCCTTGACCAGTTCCTCGAAGGCCTTGACAGACCGATCCGATTCCGGCGGGGCGTCCTTCACCACCAAAGTCACCATCTTGTCGGGGTAGACAGCCTTCCAGTCTTCCATAGCCATGGAAAGACCTCGCAGGACGAGGCGACTGTATTTTTCGTACTGCCCATTGAGGGGAAGAAGACAGCCGACACGATCGGCATGAACTCCGGTCTCGATCTCGGAAGGAGCTTCTCGAAGAGCCGCCTGGATCTCCGAGGCCAACGGGTGTGTGGGGTTTCGGCTCAGAAGATTGCGTAGCCGCTCCTTGCCCACCTCGGGTTGTCCTTTCTGAGATTCGATCTGAACCAGCCGATATTCCAGGAAGACCCGCATGAAGTTCGAAGGGTTTTTCTTCATCAAACGGGTCAACGTGGATTCATTAGCATGCTGGAGAAGATCCATGGTCGGCTTGACCAGGATCTTTTGCTCTTCAGGGGTTTTGGCCACGGAAAATCCAGCCGAAGCCCACTCAAAACCCGTCTCGATATCGCCCTCGGCGGCCAGGGTATTCACCATGAGTTCACTGATGCCTCGTTGGACCTCGGGTCGCCCGGAGGAGGCTTCCCACACCGAAGTGACTTCTTTCATCATCTCCTTTTTCTTGCCTGCGGCCGCAAGGGCCCTGAGTCTGTCCAACCGTGCCGAATGGATGCCCTCATAACCAGGATAGGCATAAACGAGATAGTCCAGGTACTGGAAGGCTCGTTCGGGTTGTCCGGTTTGCAAATAGATCTCACCCACTCGATGAAACCCCTTGGCGGCAAGTGAAGTGTTGGGATAGGTCTGGATGATCTTCTCCCACAAGGAGATGGCCGTTCCCGGTCGTCCCGCCTTGTATTCCTGTTCCGCCTTCTTGGCGGCAATTTCCCCCTCCGGAGGCGCCTGGGACAGGGGAACCCCGGGGGCCATTGCCGGGGGCTTCTGGGATACCGGGGCACAATTCGTGAGAAACAGGACGGCTAAGGGAATCAAAAACCAGGGATTTTTTCGCATCATAAGGATCACATTCATGGAACCGGTCGGCCTAGTGTGGGTGGATCGGAAGCGGCCTTCCGTTTAATGGAATAAGGGCACACCAGAGAAACCGTGTGCCCTTTATGATGGAAGAATCAAAGTCCGTCAATGGAAAAGCAAGGTTTACTTATCCTTGACCTCCTCAAAATCCGCATCCACAACGTCATCTTCGGGTTTCTTGCCGGAAGATGCGGAAGCCTCGGAGCCCGCCCCGGCCTGGGCACCTTCCTGTTGTTGGGACGACGCCCGTTTGTAAGCCTCTTCGGCCAACTTGTGGGAGATCTGCGTGAGCTGTTCCGTTTCCTTCAGGATCGCATCCCGGTCGGTCCCCTCCATGGCTTTTTTGAGTACCTCGATCTGGGATTCGATACTCTGGCGGGTAGCCGGGTCCACGTTTTCCCCCATCTCCCTCATGGTCTTTTCGGTGCTGTAGATGAGGCTGTCCGCCTGATTCCTCGCCTCGATGAGCTCCCGCTTTCTGCGATCTTCTTCGGCAAAGGTTTCCGCTTCCTTCACCAGTCGCTGGATCTCCTCCTGGGAGAGACCGCTCGATGCGGTGATTTGAATAGACTGTTCTTTCTTTGTCGCCATATCTTTGGCCGAAACGTGGACAATCCCGTTGGCGTCGATGTCGAAGGTCACCTCAATCTGGGGCACTCCGCGGGGGGCCGGCGGAATACCCACGAGCTCGAATCTGCCCAAAGTTTTGTTGTCAGCCGCCATCTCTCGTTCCCCTTGAAGGACATGGATAGAGACGGCCGTCTGGTTGTCGGTGGCAGTCGAAAAAATCTGGCTCTTCCGGGTGGGGATGGTGGTATTGCGTTCGATCAGTCGTGTCATGACTCCGCCCAAGGTCTCGATTCCCAAAGATAGTGGGGTGACATCGAGGAGCAGGACGTCTTTGACCTCTCCCTTCAAGACACCCGCCTGAATGGCTGCTCCAATGGCAACCACTTCATCGGGATTCACACCTTTGTGCGGCTCTTTTCCAAAGAATTCCGAAACTTTTTGCTGGACTCGCGGCATGCGTGTCATTCCACCCACCAGGATGACCTCATCTATATCCGACCGACTGAGGCCTGCATCCCGTAAGGCTTGCTCCATGGGCGGCACCACGCGCTCCACCAGATCTTCCACCAAAGATTCGAGCTTGGCCCGGGTCAATTTGATGTTCATGTGCTTCGGGCCAGACGCATCGGCTGTGATGAAGGGAAGATTGATTTCCGTCTCCATGGTGGTGGACAGCTCGCACTTGGCCTTTTCCGCAGCCTCTTTCAGACGCTGGAGGGCCATCTTGTCGGTGCGCAGGTCGATACCGTAGTCTTTCTTGAATTCCGTGGCAAGCCAGTCGATGACGCGCTGGTCGAAATCTTCTCCTCCCAGGTGGGTGTCCCCGTTGGTGGCCTTCACCTCGAAAACCCCTTCCCCGATCTCGAGGATGGAGATGTCATAGGTTCCACCCCCAAGGTCGAAGACTGCAATCTTCTCATCCTTTTTCCGGTCCAACCCATAAGCCAGGGAGGCTGCCGTCGGTTCGTTTATGATGCGTAGGACATTCAAGCCGGCAATTTGCCCAGCGTCCTTGGTAGCTTGCCGTTGACTGTCGTTGAAGTAAGCAGGAACGGTGATGACTGCTTCCGTGACCTTCTCGCCCAAGTAATCCTCTGCAGTCTGCTTCATCTTGGTAAGGATGAATGCCGAGATCTCCGTCGGGCTGTAGTCGCGCCCGCGGATCTGTATATATGCATCCCCATTGGGACCTCTGACAATTTTGTACGGGAGAATTTTGATATCTTCTTGAACTTCCTTGGAATCAAACTTGCGGCCAATCAGTCGCTTTACTGCAAATACGGTGTTCTCCGGATTGGTGATGGCCTGTCTCTTGGCTGCCTGACCCACCAACCGCTCGCCGCTGTCCGTAAAGGCCACCATCGAAGGGGTGGTTCTTCCCCCTTCTGCATTGGCCAATACCTTGGGCTCCTTGCCTTCCATGATTGCCACTACCGAGTTGGTTGTCCCCAAATCGATCCCGATTGCTTTACCCATATGACTTGCCTCCTCTATTCGTAGCCGCTGATCCCAATGGCGGCTGCTGTGTGACCCTGGTCCCTCTGATGTGGATTATCTTCTACTTTCCCGAGGTTCAGCCCCTGGATTCATGACTCACCCCTCTCCACCATGGTTGACATTCCTTGATACCACGACGAGAGCGGGCCGAAGGAGACGACCATGAAGGGTGTAGCCCTTCTGCAACTCTTCCAACACCGTCTTGCCGGGCTTTTCCGGGTCATCCCTTTGCATGATCGCTTCGTGGAAATTGGGATCGAACACCTTCCCCGTGGATTCAAAAGGAGCACAACCAAACTTCCCCAATACATCGAGGAAAGCCTTCATGGTCATCCGAATTCCTTCCACCAGGTTCTGGTAGCCGGTTTCGTTTTCGGCATGCTGTATGGCTCGTTCTAGATTGTCCAAGACAGGAAGAAGCTCTCGAATGAGGCATTCGTTGGCGAAGGCAATCCCCTCCGACCGTTCCCGCTCGAGCCGTTTCCTCGTGTTTTCCATCTCGGCGGACAGTCGCAGGACACGATCCTTGAGCTGCCTGATCTCCTCGTCCTTCTGAGCGATCAGGTCTGCATCCCGGTCATCCTCCGATGTCGACGCGGATTCGGTCACCGCGGCTTTCAGCTCTTCTTCCCGAGAAGTCTCGCCCGGTTCCATAGCATCCTGCCTTTTTGGCACTTCAGACATTTCAGATCCTACCTCCTTAAGCCGTCCTATTGCCCTGGAATTACAAAAGAAGAAGTTTTCTTTTCACCAGTCCTTCCGGATTCCCCCCGCCGACATCAAATTTCCTCCGGATCGTTGAGCAATTGGCTCAAAAGACTCGCAGTGAATTCCACCACCGGGATGATGCGAGGATAATCCATGCGCAAGGGACCTATCACGCCCAGTACCCCCAACAGGGTGTCTCCATGGCCGTATGGGGATGAGATCAAACTGATCTCCTGGAGCTCCTGAAGTTCACTCTCGGGACCCAGGATGATCTGTACCCCCGGAGAGTCCTTGAGTGACATGTCCAGAAGCCGTATGATCCTGGACTTATTCTCGAGAGCCTCCAGTATGCCCTTGAGGCGCTGCACGTCCGTAAATTCCGGATTCTTCAGCAGGTTGGTCTGTCCCTCGATGTACACATCGCTGTTCTCCAGGGATGATTCAAAAAACTGCTGGGTTACCTCCAGTGCCCTGGCGTAGAGCGTATCAAAAAGCACCTTTTCCTTGAGCATCTCGTCTAGAACGCGCTGCTTGACATCCCCGAGGGGCAAATCCTGGCATAACTCATTGAGATATCGTCCACACTTGTCCAGTTCTTCCTGCTTGATGTCTTCAGGCCACTCGATCAGACTGTGCTTCACCATGCCGGTACTGGAAATAAGAATCACCATTACCTGGTGAGCCCTCAACCGCACAAACTCGATGTGTTTCAGCCGAGTAGCCTTCCACTTGGGCCACAGCACCACTCCCGCCTGCTTGCAGAAGCGGGACAGCACCTTCGATGTCTGTTGAAGGATCGCCTGGATATCCGACTTGTTCTCCTGGAAGGCCCGGCGGATTTGGGATCGTTCTTCCTTTCCCAAGGTCTTGGATCTCATGAGGGTGTCGAGATAAATGCGAAGCCCTTTTTCCGTCGGCACTCTTCCCGCCGAGGTGTGTGGTTGAGACAACAATCCAAGCTCTTCCAGGTCGGACATAATGTTGCGAATAGTAGCAGAACTTACCTTCAGTCCATAGCGTTTGGCGACGGTGCGCGACCCCACCGGCTCACCGGACTGGAGATAGTCGGATACCACGGCCTCGAGAACCTGGCTGTCCCTCCCTGAGATCTCAATCACCGGATATCTCCCGCATGCTATTAGCACTCTCCAAAAACGAGTGCTAAACCAACCTAGTGACGGCACTATCTTTTGTCAAGTAGCTACCCAAAGCGGCGGGGATTTCCCCGACCATTCGTCCCGAATCATGTCGAAATCCTCAACCCGGCGGAAGAGGGTCTACAGCTTCCCCTCCTCCGGGATCGAACCTTCAGAATGCTTTTCACCCCAACATACAGGGGGGTGTCCAGGAATCCGGGTATCAATAGAGTAACGACTCCCATGACCGGGGGAGAGTACCCCGGCTGCCGGTATCACACTTTGAAAAACATGCAAAAATGACAGAAAGATGCGATCTTGGCCATGGGTTCCGCCGGACCGAGAAATTGAAGGCCGAGTTCCGTCGTCTTCCTCAGGGTGGAAAACCCTATCTTCTGAATCTTGGCCTTAAGCCCTACGATCTGTTGATCATCCGGAAGTGTCAGTTCGATCTCACACACTGTATGACGCACCGCCGGAAACAGGGCAGACACCACGAGGCAACACCCTCCCTCGCTGATGTCCGTCATGGTCGCATCCATGGGTTCCTCGGCCCCTTGGAGGTAAAAGCGGGTTTCGATATCCACAAGAATCCGGTGATGTTTCCGGATTTTCTCCACCTGAAACTGGAGGGGATATTCCAGAAAGGCCAGCCCGTTTCCCAAATCGGTCTGAATGCGACTCTGGAAGTGATACACATCCCCCTCGTGTGGATAGGAGCAGTTGAGTGTACCCTCCAACGGTACGCTGAAACGCTCGTTTGGACGGTATACCGCGTTCTCTACGAGGATGAAGTCCCCATGGCGAGCCCCGAGGACCCGCCCCTTGGCTTTGTGGGACTTGTGATCCGCACAGACAAGGAAGATTTCGCTTTCTACGATGAGGGGGAGCTTCCCTTTCTTCATGAGGGAGTACCTGTGCCTCGGAGCTCACTGGATCGACTTCCCGCCTTTTTCCAGGTGTGAAAATAGCTTTCCAGACAGGCAAAGTAAAGGTGAATATGGGCGCGGGTTGGATGGAACCAGGGGGATCGAAAGAGGATTTTGGATTACTTCTCATCGAAGCAGTCGACGGCCGGGAACCCATGCCCTTTCCAGGAAAGGCCGGAGTAAAGATCTAAGAAAAATGCGCCCGAGAATCAAAAAAAGTCCCCCGTACATCAGTCCGCTCAGGAATATTGCCCCGGAGGCGGAAAGGTACGGGTGGCAGGAGTCCTGAATAAACAGCTCCCGGACCACCCAATGACTGGGCACACAACACACGAGAGAGACCAGCAGAGTCTTTCCAAGCGCTACTCCTAATCCCTGGAACGCTTCCGATCCGAAGCGGCGACACCACCAGCCGCAAAGCACCAATGAGTACAAGATCACCGAAACGCCACTGGCCCCAGCAACCCCCAAGGCTCCAAAGTGCAGACTCCCCATATAGAAAATCGGGATGGACACGAGTGTGGTCAAGGTTCCCACTACGGCCGGGGTAAGAGTATCCTGCCGGGCGTAGTATCCTCGAGCTACTATCTGCTGCCCCCCCCAAAACAGGACCACCAACAGAAGGACTTTGAGGACCCGTGTGGTCTGAACCGTGTCGTTTGACCCGAAACTTCCCTGCTGAAAAATCAACAGCACAATGGGGCCCGAGACGGTCACCATCCAAAGAGAGAGGGGAATCAGGAGTACACAGACGTTTCGAAGTGCCTGATTCAAGGTTTCATAAAACTTCGAGAATGCCTTTTGAGCAACCAGATCTGCAAGGAAGGGGTACGAGGCCACGCCCGCCCCCTGAGCCACCACACCCACGGGCACCATCATGATCCGGCGTCCGTAGTTCAGCCAACTAACGGCACCGGCTCCCGCAAGAGAGGCGAACACCCTCGTGAACTGCTCGTCCAGCACCACGATGGACTGTCCCAACATGAGGGGTAAAGCCAGGAACAGAAACTTCTTGAGACCCGGATGAGCAAGCCTTGGCCGAAACCGACTCCCTCCTCCCTTTCTCACCGCCAAAAGAGGCAGCAGAAAATTCCCCAATAGAGCCCCCCCCAGGACTCCCCAGCAAAATCCCTCCATGCCGCGCGCGCGCAGGACCACTCCGCCCAGAATAATCATGAAATTGTAAACCAGCGGGACCACGGCCGGCAGCAGGAACTGCTTGCGCAGGTACAAAACCGCCGTGAAGCAGGAACCCAGGAGGAAGCACACCTGGGCCGGCAGAACAATGCAAAGGAAACGGGCAAGGCGATCAAGGGATGGGCCATCGAGACCGGGGGCCGCCAGGAAAGCGAGTCTTGGTGACAGGATCATTGCGACAACCGTCAAGGCACCCGCTGCCAGGAAGATCCACGTAAGGATCGCGGACAGGAACTTCCAGCCTTCCTCTTCTTCCCGATGGAAGTATTCCGCAAGGAGAGGGATCAGGGTGATGGAAAAGTAGGCGCCGGCCAAGAGGTAATTGATGAAGTCAGGGATCACGAACGCGGCAAAATAGAGGTCCGTCTCCCGAGTGGCACCAAAAAAATACGAGATGATCTTATCACGGATGAGACCCATGAACCGGGACAGGAACACGCTGAAGCCCATGATTAGGGCAGCCCACCCCATCTCTTGGCGACGATTCCAGAATCCCATCGAACGGTTCTTTTCCGAGTGGTAAACGAGAATTTTTCCCCAGCTTGCTTCCGCAGTTCTTTAGTCCGCCTGTCTTTCTTAAGCAAATCCGGACGGTCATTTCAGACTATTCCAAATCATTGCCGGTGTCAAAACTTGCCCCCGGGTTTTCGTCCTCCCTTTTCAAAGGCAAATACGGACAAGACACGACGCAAGGTGCCCCTGACACGGTCCCGCAGGCGCAATGAAGCGGCTCGGTGCTCCCCGGCTCAAGGGACAGGTAAGAAGATCTCCAGGGAGTGTGCCGGGTAAAGGCGTACGCAATTCCGGGAGTTTTCCCTTGCCTGGACGGGGGAATTTTGCTAGATGAAGGGCCAGCCAATCAGACGCGCCCGTAGCTCAGCCGGATAGAGTGCCGGACTACGAATCCGTAGGCCACAGGTTCGAATCCTGTCGGGCGCACCAGTAAAATCAAGGGGCTACAACCTGCACAGGTTGTAGCCCTTTTTGTTGGTGTGTAAAAACTCCGTTTTGGCCAAATCAGGCCGCCTATCCTCCGGCAGGTGATCGTAGGATGTTGAGTTATAGACCGCAATAGAGAGACCTTTTGTGAAAGGAGCATAGGGCTGGTGCGGCTATATGGATTGAGGATGATGGTATTGGGCGGTCTCTGAAAAACTCAGGTTTGTCACCGAGCTTCGTTGAGCCTGTTATGGGTTGCCGCACGGATTCCTCAGCTCATTGCGGACAAAACGGAGCGATGACCAATAAGGATTTGTGGGTCTCCCCCGAAGGTGGGTTGTGGAGCGCACGTTCCCTTAACCTGGTCGTTCCAACCGTCTCGGCAAGGATTAGGAGGAACCGACCCGGACGAGCAAGAAAATGGGGTAAATCGGTATGATTCATCTTATGCTTCGTCGATTGGCGTCGTCATGAGAGAATTCCCAGCCAGGATCTGAGCCTCTGCACGTATTTTCCCTTTTCCGAACCAGAAGAACTCAGTGACCGCCCACAAAGGCCCCCTCTTCTCCAGGAAGGATCGAATCCGTTCATGGTGGGCCGCCACTTCTTTCTGCTTCCCGGCACGATCCTGTCTATACAGCTGTGTATCTCCCCGACCTCCATTCCACCCCTGTTCGACCATCGCCGGTCCCCCTTTTCTGCACGGTTTTCCCAGCACGGACTACTTCGCTTCCTCCTTAATGCCGACGCTTTCTGCTCCGATCCAGGTTATTTTCGGATGACTCCCGAGGAGGGAAAAAGCCGAGGATGAAAGCACAGCGTTTCATGTCCGGTCACGCCAGCAGTACGGCCAGAATCCCGGTCAGAAAAATTCCGTCGAAGGTTCCGGCTCCTCCGATGGAAGCCACCGGTGCTCTCAATTCCTTCAACTTGTCCAGATGAAGCAGGTCCGCTCCAATCAAGGTGCCCAGGGTTCCTGCCGTGTAGGCCGTAGCTGGTGCCGACTGGGGATCCAGGATAAGGGCAACCAGGGCGGCGACCAGGGGCGGAATGAACATGGGGGTGGCTATTCCCAGGCCGGGGACCGGTCTGGCCGTCCGGTACACCACATAAGTCACCGCAGCCAGGGCAAGCAGCATCCGGAACGGGTAGGGTGCATGAAAAAGCAGGTAGAGGGAAAGTCCGGTGGGGATCAAGGCACCCCCCACATTCACCGCCAGCACCATCTCCCGACTCCGGTGCCATCGCGGGGGGCGGAACCGAATGCCATAGAACGAGACGGTCTCCAGGTCTTCCATGTCTGTTTCGATAGGAATCCTTCGAATGGGGATGTTGATCATACTTCCCACTATGGAGAGGAACAGCAAGGAAAACAGGTGTTCCGGAGCAATTCCCAGCTTGGCGAATGCCCAGGAGAAGATCCCAAACTGGACCAGGGAAAAGGCGAAGAGCAGAAGAAAAAGGAACGCAAACAGAAAAAAGAAGAGAAATGGGGGGTAGAACATGGGTGATCCTTCCTGCATCAAGAGTTCTTGAGGTGTCTTCGATCCATCCAATGATCTTCCCTCATGACAGCTTGCCCTGCTCCCACAGAGTCTTCACCGCATCGAGGATGGTTGGATACCGTTCCTCGGGCTGCCAACCATCCCATACCCCTTCGGGCGGATGTTCCGAATCCGATCTTTCCACGAGAATGGATTTGCAGCCGGATTCCCCTGCGGCCAGGATGTCGGTCTTCCGATCTCCGATCAGATAAGTCTTTGCCGGATCAATGGAAAAAAGTTCGGCAGCGTAGTGAACCATCCTGGGCAGAGGCTTTCGGCAGGAGCAGTTTTCGTCTGGACGGTGAGGACAATAAAAGGCTGCCAGAAGGTCGCCGCCCGCCTGTCGGATCTCCCTCACCATCCTGCCATGGAGCTCCCAGAGTTGAGCAAGGGTCATGAGTCCTCGATTCACAACCGATTGGTTGCTGATGAGAATTGCGTGCACGGATCGTTCCCTCAGGAAACGGAGGGCATCCAGGGCGTCGGGATAAAAGTGAAACTCCTCCCAACTCTTGACATACCGGCTGCTGTCCACATTGATGACCCCATCCCGGTCGAGAAACAGGAACTTGGGGGATGAGGGCCTGGGATATCCTATCCAAACCAGCATGAGGGTTCCTCAGAGGGGGTTTCTTTCGTTCTTGACTTCCCGTCCAGGTGCAACCACAATTAGCCGGGACTTGCTCTCATGCCCGTAAGGTAGCAGAATGAAATGAGCCAATCAAGCATCCTTAAAGAACTGGAACAGGCCCTCCAATACTGCTTTCGTAAGCCGAAATACCTCTTCCAGGCCCTGGTTCATCGATCCTATGTCCACGAAAACCTTCAACTGAACCAAGCGGACAACGAAACCCTCGAGTTTTTGGGAGATGCCGTTCTGGGGCTGGCAGTCAGCCATCTTCTCCTGGATCGCTTTCCCGCGTGCCAGGAGGGGGACCTCTCCCGTTTTCGTTCTTCCATCGTCAATGAGAAGGAATTAGCCAGGATCGCCACCGACCTGAACGTGGGTCGCTACCTATTGCTGGGCAAAGGAGAGGAACTCACGGGAGGTAGATACAAGCCGTCTCTGCTTGCAGACACCCTCGAGGCAATCCTGGCGGCGGTCTACCTCGACGGGGGAATGGATGCAGCCATCGGCGTTGTGAAGCGTTTGTTTCACGAATACCTGGACGCGGGGGACGTGATCCTATCCCTCCGGAACCTGGACAAAGATTACAAGACCCAACTGCAGGAGCTCACCCAGGCGCGGAACAAAATGACGCCAATCTACCAGGTGGAATGGGAAAAGGGGCCGGACCACAACAAGACCTTTGCCGTAAGCGTGGCTCTAGGCGAGCAGGTCCTGGCCCACGGGACGGGCAAGAGCAAGAAGGAGGCCCAGCAGGAAGCTGCCAGAAAAGCCCTCGAGGCACTTCAAGGGGAGCCCGATTTCCCACAGCCAACCCCGGCCTAGGAGCAGAATAGATTTTGGCGCTCGAACGGCATCCATTCTGCGAGGGGGTCGGTGTGTGGTGTCGATCGGTGGGATGGTCGGCGGGGAACGAAACCCTCCCAACAGAAACGTGGTGCCGAAGGGCTTCGCTCATCGATTCGAGAGACATTCCTTCCTTTGGGTCTTCCAAGCATGGAGACAGGTCATCCGATCACTATGCCTCGGGTTTGAGAGTCCCTTCTTTTCGAACCACACGAAAAGGGCTATCCATCCCTCCGACCACAAAGGGTACAATGACGGTCCAATGCTGGAACTCAAGCACATGGGGCAGGGTGATGGAACCGTAATCGCCCCGCTTGAGCACAGCGGTCTTGAGAAACGGATAGATTTCTGCAAACATCCCGGCCCCACCGGCAATGCCTCTCAGGGCATCCCTTCGGCCTTCCCCTGAAGTGACCGAGTATCGATCGTTGAACACGATCGGCCGGTTCAGAGAAGGCGAGATCGTCGGTTCTTTGCGGCGTCTCGACGTGTATCTTTCGAACCGGGATTTGCGGGATGCGTGGATGATGTAGGGTACGGTTTCGCTCGAGCTCAGAGGGCAATCGCAAGAGACAACAGGGAGTTGCATGGTGCAAGAGGTAGAAACGAAAACGGGGGATAGAGTACGATTGGTGGTGGAAAGGGACCAGGATCAGGTTCCCCAGGTCTTTGCCTACATTTCTCCGAAAGAGGGTGGGGGGGAACAGCGTCTTCTCTGCCATAGCTGGGTGGTACGCAAATCTCCCGAGGGTTTTCGCCAGGGCATCCATGCCCAGGGGGTTCTCCTGGAAATGGATCGAAAAGTGTGGGATTCTGCTTTGGCGGAACGGGAAGACATGCGGGATCGGGATAATCTTGAGGATATCCGCCTGGTTCGGGTCTATTCGAAGGGAAACCGGTTCACCATCGACGGGTACACCTTGAGTGCACGTCCGGACCGGGCCGCGTGGCGTCGGATCGCTCCATACATGGTCGAGGTCGATAGCCATGAAAACGAAGAGATCCTTGCCGGAGACCATTTCCGAGGCTGGATCGTGCGAAACAGCATGGAAAGAGAAGTGGAACGGTTGCTCGAGGTAAAACCCCCTTTCAGGGTAGGTGAGGGCCAAGGGGGATGAGGGGCAGAGGTTCCAGCGACCGAAGTTCCGCCAAGACGAAAGGCCGGATCTACCCGGTCTTTCTGCCTCATCTGGGCTGTGAGTTCCGTTGTGTCTACTGCAATCAGCACGTGACCAGCAGACGGTTGCCGTTTCCCGAAAGAGCGGACGAGCTGCTTCCGATGATTTTGAATGACGTCCATGCCAGGGCCCGGAGTGCGCATTCCAGTGGAAAACCAGGAGAAATCGCTTTCTACGGGGGCACTTTTACCGGCCTGCCGACCCTGTTCATGGAACAGATCCTGGATGCCGCCTCGCAGTACGTCCGGGAAGGGCTGTTTACGGGCATCCGTTTCTCGACCCGTCCTGACAGGATGACCTCGACTATCTGTTCGGTTCTTGAATCATTCCCCGTCCAAACGGTCGAATTGGGGGTCCAGAGTCTCTGTGAGAAGGTCCTCCTCCAAAGCCGGCGTGGATATGGCGTGGATGAGGTCCTAACGGCTGCGAAGAGGGTTCGGACTTCGGAGTGGAAACTCGGTTTTCAACTCATGCTGGGGCTGCCTGGGGAAGACCTGGATTGTTTTCTCCAAACGGTCACGCACACCGTCTCCCTGCGACCGGATTTCGTCCGCATCTACCCCCTTCTGGTGTTGACGGGGACCACGCTTGCCCGCTGGTATCGGGAAGGCCTGTACCGTCCCCTGGCCCTCGAGGATGCAATCCTGTGGAGCGCTTGTGCCTATGAACGGTTTCGCGATGCCGGAATCCAGGTCATCCGAATGGGCCTTCACCCGGATCCCGAGCTGACCAGCCCGGGAAACATCCTGGCAGGACCGTTTCATCCGGCATTCGGATACCTGGTGCGGGTTCAGTGGTGGCGGGAGCGGGTCGATGAGTTTCTGCAGAGCCTCTCCGTTCGCTGGACAGGGGCCGATCTCGTCCTGCATGTCGGGGATCGCTCCATGGGTGAGGTGGTGGGGCCGAACCGTCGCAACCTGTTGTACTGGCAGGACCGATGGCGCGTTGGAAGGATCCGAGTCCGCCCGGAGAAGCATCTGCAACAGGAGGAGTTTCAACTTGTCCCGGAAGATAGGGATTTGCCGCTTTTCGAAGTGGAGAGGACCGTTTCATGAAGGAAACATCGGAGCAACATTCATTCAGGTCCGGGTACGTGGCTCTCATCGGGGCTCCCAACGTGGGCAAATCCACTCTCATGAACCGCCTCCTGGGAGAAAAGATTTCCATTACCGCACCAAAGCCCCAGACCACCAGGAACCGAATCCTGGGAATCCTCACCAGGCCGGACTACCAGGCCATTTTCGTGGATACGCCCGGCATTCACAGAGCCAGGGACAATTTCAACAAAATCCTCGTGGACACCGCCCTGTCCACTCTGAACGAAGTAGACGTGGTGTGTTTCGTTCTCGAAGTCCCCCAAAGCCGCAGGTACCTCGACTCGTTTATCCTGGAGAACCTGAAAAAAATCCAGGCGCCTCTGATCCTGGTCATCAACAAGGTGGATCGCCTTCCTCATAAACCGGATCTGCTGCCCCTCATGGACGAGTACCGCACCTTGATGCCCTTCCATGCCATTGTCCCCACGGCGGCGCTCACAGGGGACGGAGTAGAAGACTTGCTGGAGGAAATCGTCGCCCTCCTCCCTCGAGGCCCACGTTACTTTCCCGAGGAATACCTCACCGATCAGCCCGAACGCTTTCTGGTGGCGGAGTTGATCCGAGAGAAGATCTTTCACTTGCTTCACCAGGAAGTTCCTTACGCCGTGGCGATCACGGTGGATCAGTTCACCGAGGAGCCGGACCAAAATCGAATCGATATCGAAGCCACTATCCATGTGGAGAGGGATTCTCAGAAGTCGATTCTCATCGGCAAGCAGGGGCAAATGATCAAGGAGATCGGCAAGCAGGCGCGGGCGGACATCGAGGTGCTCCTCGGATGCCACATCTTTCTCGGTCTCTTTGTGCGGGTGAGCCGGGACTGGCGGAAAAATCCAAGATCTCTCCGTGAGTTCGGTTACTTGCAACAGTGATGACACAAGGACGGTCGATGGGTTAATCGGGGAGTCTGCACGTATGCAGTGGGGCCGGGATTTGCAGGTTATGGGGTCCGGCGGCAACTGCAGACGGGGCAGGCCTGCAGGCCCAGCGGCTTTTCCAGGTTGCAGGAGTGCAGGAGGGGCTCATCCTGCAGGATTTGGAGAGCGGCGCCTTGCGCGGCAGCCTGCCCATCTTTCAGGACCAGGATGCGGGGACAGAGGTCCAGTACCATGTCCAGGTCGTGGGTTGCGACAATGAGGGTGTGATCGAAGGTTCCAAGGAGTTGAATAAGCCGGCGCCTGGCTCTTGGGTCCAGGTTCGAGGTGGGTTCGTCCATGACAAGAATATCGGGGGCCATGGACAGGACCGTTGCAATGGCAACGGCGCGCTTTTCCCCGGCCGATAGTCGATAGGGAGGCCGGTCCCGGAGGTGATCGGCCCCTACGGTGGCCAAGGCCTTCATAACCCGATCGTGCACTTCTTCGGGAGGAAAGCCGAGGTTCAGGGGTCCGAAAGCCACATCATCGTAAACCCTCGGCATGAAAAGTTGATCGTCGGGGTCCTGAAAGACCATTCCCACAGTCCTTCGCACATGGGGCAGGGTCTTTTTGGTCAGAGGAAAATCCCCGATGCGTACCGTTCCCGATTCGGGCACCAGAGTCCCGTTCAGGTGGAGAAGAAGGGTGGATTTTCCCGCTCCATTGGCCCCCACCACGCCGAGTCGCTCTCCGTGAGTGACCCGAAAGGAAACTCCTCCAAGAGCCTTGTTCCCGTCAGGGTAAGAAAAGTGAAGCTCGTTCACTTCCACAATGTGGTGACTCATGGGATCATCCCTGTGGTGGTGCTTCCCAGCCAGTGGGAAAGATCAAACAGTCTCAGCAGGACAAACAAACCGCACCAGCCCGCAAGAAAGCCGATATCCACAGGCCGGATCCTCAGAGAGGTCATCATCCGGATTTCCCCATCGAAACCTCGACACAACATAGCCGTGTGAATCCTTTGCGCCCGGTCCATGGTGCGAATCAGCAAGTGACCCATCATGAACGAGTACACCCGCATTCCCATTCCTTTGCCCCTGAAGGAGCGTAGTGCCCGCGCACGGGACATGCGGGCCGCTTCGTCGGCGAGAACGTGGATATATCGGTATAGGAACGACAACTGCACGGCGAAGATGCGAGGAACTCCCATCCTGTCCAGGGCCATGCAGATGGTGTTGAAGCCCGTCGTGGCAACCAGGCACAGAGCCGCGGCCACGGTCAGGGCGAATTTCAGAAGGAGGGCCAGAAAAGAAACCCAGCCTCCCGAAAGGTGCAAAGGACCGAGCCGGAGAAGCACCTCCGAGTCCAGGAATGGGTTGAAGATGCCGATGAGGACTGCAAAAGGAGCAGCCCATAGAATTCTTTTCATGAGAGGTCCCAACGGCAGATTCCCCAAGGCGATGAGTACGGCGGGATAAAGCGCAAACGGAACCAGGGATGCGATTTCGTACTTGGGAAAGGAAACCACGATGATGATGAAAAACAGGGCCGTCGCTACTTTTACCCGAGGGTCCAGCCTGTGAATGACGGTCTGACGGCTCGAGAGAAGGTCCAGGTGAGAGATGTCGAAAACCGAAGCCTCAATCTTCGTCATTTTGCCTCATTCAATCGGGTTGTCCCAACCACCGAGGGTCATGGGAGCATGTGGTATCCTCGGGCAGCTTTTCAAGTTCGTCCCCATGCCCATTCACCGCCTTCCCGACCCGGACCCGCCCCTAGCCGCCGGCTCACGGACCCGGCGAAGTTCGGCTCCGCAGTTTCCGCAAGCAGAGGGCGATCACGCTGACCGCCGCGAGGGTCATGGTTCCCCCGACCAATCCCGCCACCGAAGTTCCGGCCTTGACGGCCGGCCATGGGTCTTCCTCAGCCTCCCGGGGAGCCTCCAGCCCTGCTTCGGAGGGTTCCCGCTTCTTAAAATCGTAGTCGGGCAGAAAGGCGAGGGTCTCCTGAAATGCAGCCAGCGTGCGATGAAGAGTATCTTTGGGGGGCTCGAGTTCTTCCTTTCCCGTGGTTCGGTGAATGGACCATTCAAGTCCGTCGGGGTTGGAAGAAGCAAACCAGGAAAGAGTTCCGGCAACGATCACCGATACAATGATGAACCCTAAAAGGAGAGGCTTCAGGGACAGGACGGGTAGACTTTTCGAAGGAGGAGTCGGCAGGGTAGTCAACAGCTCGGGCCGGGCCTTTCTCACGAAGTTCAAGACGGCTGCCGTCACCAGGCCTTCCACCAGGCCGATGGCCAGGTGAATGGGCTGCATGAGAAGAAGAAACGCCCCGACAGGCAGCTCCGAAATCCCGGAAAGGGTGGTCTCGATCACCACGAACAGTGCGCCCAACTGGAGCCCGATGATGGAGCCGAGGGTGGCTCCCGCCAGGATACGGCCCCGGGTGGGACGGTTCCCTGCGATCTTCCGGTAGATGAATGGATATGCCACAAAGCAGGGAAAAAATCCGAGGTTGAACATGTTGCATCCCAACGCCAGGATACCTCCATCCGCAAAGAAGAGCGCCTGGACGGTCAGGATGGAAGCCATGGTGAGAAAGGCTGCGTAAGGTCCGAGGAGGACGGCAAGGATCATCCCACCGCCGAGGTGGCCGCTGGACCCCGTTGCCGGAATGGAGAAATTGATCATCTGCGCCGCAAAGATGAAGGCTCCCAACACACCCATAAGGGGGGCCGCTCCCTCGTCCACGGATTTTTTCACTTTCCTGGCGCTGTAGAGGGTCAGGGCTGCCGAAGCACCCCACATCACACCACCCACTTCGGGAGAAATCAGGGCATCGGCCATGTGCATGGCATCATTTCCTTTCGCTATTATGTGCGGAACGGAAGGTCAGCAACAAGAGTGGCTGTTTTCCCCGCTTTGATATTCCGGCAAAAGACGGCCTGCCCGATTCACCGGTTTGTGGGCCCTAGTCTTTAAAAGAAAAGAGCCGGCAGGATCCTTCACGGATCGCTCCCGGCCTTCGTGGCCTGAGACAATTACGGATGCCGAAAACACCGAGTCTCTTTCCGGGGAGCTTCATGCTCCCGTTAAAACAACACTATCCGGGCAAACATGGCATGTCAATGTCATTTTGAAGGGGCGTTTCAAGAGTTTCAACGGGGCACCTTGACAAAGCCGAAGAGCGAGGTTTCCGTTGAGAATGCGAAATGGTGTCTATCTGTAGGTCGCAGGCTCGACCCTCCAAAGATATGCCCATTGGTATTGGCAGCGTCCGGGAACCCAGCCAAGATCGTCGGTTCTGAAATCGGCCAGGGCGTACCGAGGATGTACCGGTGCGCTGTCCTGTCGCGCGAAGGGCGATGGGGGTAGGAACGGTGCATTGGGTTGCACCGCTCCTCCCTCCGAACCGAGCGAGCGGATCCCCCGCACTTGGCTCTCCGGTCGGTGGTTTCACCTCGTCGAGGGCTGAAGAGCAGCTCGGTGGGCATCCGCAAGGCTAAAGAGCCCATGAGCTCGAAAGAACGCATTAGGCCAGCGATTATGGTCACGACCACGACTGATCCCCCGACGCTTGGACCGCTTCAGAATCGAGCGCAGGCGAAGGCGTACCCAGCCGTCCACGGCCGGGAAGGTCCGACTGTTGCTGTGCTTGAAGTAGCCAAACCAGCCCCTGAGAGTGGAATTGACGTCTGCAATAATGGCCGCCAGACTTTTACCGTTACATCGTTGGGTCTTCTGGCGTATGGTGTCTTTGAGCTTCCTCATGCTCTTCTTGCGGGGCTTGCGGGGCTAACGAGTGCCTCGCTCGAAGTGGTAGCCGGAGGAAATCAAAGCCGATACCACGTACCGTCGCGTTCACCAGGCGGTTCCTTCCGGGATGCAGGCTCAGAGCTTTGGCTGCCAGCAACCGTTGCATCAGGGCAAGGGCCGCCTCTGCTTCCTCCTGGTTGCGGCACAGAATGATAAACCTGAATCCGTGAGAATACAAATATCGTATGCTTAGGGGTTGTGATGTTAACATATTGTAATGTATGGAGAATCATGCTATATGTGTCCCTCACCGAAACTCACCTGGGAGGTGCCGTATTGAAGAAATTCATCCTCGCGCAGTCCGACAAGGAATTCTATACCTCCAACTCAGGGCTTGCTCTCGTGGGGCTCTGCTTGAACAAATTCTGCTCGCTTCCATCCAGGGCCAGGGAGGCATTCCC
>JAGPLX010000080.1 GCA_018053185.1 Syntrophobacteraceae bacterium | reverse complement strand
CGGCGGCTTCGTGACCGTCATCAGCATGGGACCGCCCCCGGCGGATCGTATTCTCAAGGAATGCATGAGCCTTGGAGCCGACCGGGGCATCCTGCTCTCGGACCGGGCTTTCGCCGGAGCGGATGCTTTCGCCACTGCCTTCACCCTTGCCAGGGGCATCGAGAAGGCGGGTGCTTTCGATCTGATCCTGTGCGGCAGGGCAAGCAGTGATGGGGCCACCGAGTGGGTGGGCCCGGAGATTGCCGCATTGTTGAATCTTCCCGTGGTGACCATGGTCCGGGAATTTGAATCCCAGGAAAAGGACTTATGGCGCGTCCGGGCGGATTGGCAAGACGGCTATCGGAGAGTAGAAGTCTTACTACCGGCCTTGTTTACGGTCACCAGGGATTTAAACCGTCCCAGGGCATTGAGCTTCTCCGGAATCCTCAAGGCACGCAAGAAGACCGTGGAACAGTGGGACCTGAGTGCCCTGGGAGTCCCCGAGAATTCCGTCGGGGCCAAGGGCTCCCCGACCATTGTCTCTGAGATTACAGCCGTCGACAGTCGACGGAACGTGCAAATCCTCGAGGGAACCCCCCAGGAGAAAGCCGAACAATTTATCACTCGTTTGGAAGAACTGGGGGTCTTGTAGTATCCCTATGAAGTAGGTTAGCGAACTTTTCGAAGGAAATCGCCATGAAGGAGCGTTTCGGTCCGGTGTGGGTGATGGCTGAGCAGGATGATTGCAAGGTGGAAATCGTGTCCCTCCAGCTTCTCGGAAAGGCACGGGAGTTAGCCGACGGGCTGGGGGTGGCTTGCGAAGCCGTGCTTCTTGGCCACAACCTCGGAGAAGCCGCTCGAAGACTCATTGCCTTCGGAGCCGACCGGGTGTTCCTGGGAGACTCTCCGGTTCTCGGAATGTATCAGCCGTTGCTTTGGCGGGACATCCTTTGCTCCCTGGTCAATGAACACCATCCAGAGGTCGTCCTCTTCGGATCGACCTTCGTGGGCCGCGAACTGGCCCCTCTGGCGGCGGCCAGGCTGAAGACCGGCCTTGCCGCCCATTGCACCGGATTGAGCCTTGACAAGGACAGGAACCTCGAACAGCATATCCCCGCCTACGGGGGCATCATGTCCATCATTTGCCCGGAACGACGTCCCCAGATGGCGACTGTCGCCAAGGGAGTTTTCAAAGCGCCGGAGCCGGATGAAAGCCGGAGGGGGAAGATCCTTTTCATCAAGGTGCCTCAAGAAATCCCCCTACCAGTGAGGAACCTCGAGATTATCCGGGAAACACCCCCTGGAGTTCCCCTGGAGGAAGCGGACATCGTGGTTTGCGGTGGCGCGGGCGTGGGCGGTATCGAAGGTTGGCAGACCATCCGGGAACTGGCGGAGATCCTGGGGGCGGCCTTAGGGTGTACCCGGCCGGTGGTCGACGAAGGATGGGCTCCTCTCGATGCCATGATCGGCCAGAGCGGCAAAATGGTTTCTCCTCAGGTCTACCTCGGTGTCGGTGTCTCAGGGGAACAGCAGCATATGGTGGGGGTCGTGGGCGCCAAGTTCATGGCAGCCATCAACAACGATCCCAAGTCCGCGATCTTTCACCAAGTTGATCTCGGGATCGTCGAAGACTGCCGGGAGTTTCTCCCGATCCTGATCGAGAAGATCAAGGCCCACCGCCAAAAAAGACTCGCCTGTTCACCCCACCGGGATCCACGGACCTCCTCCAAAGAATGAGAACCCTCCGCACGCGGTTCCTTCCGGCGGGATGCTCGGTCTGGGTCAAAGACTCTAAAGAGGAACTTCCGTAGATCGGTAATGGAATGACCCGTTGAATCCGCATCTCACTCTCACGATTTCATCCTTCTTTGAAACCTTCCGGATCGCAGCGGTCCCCGGACAAACAAGGATCCCCGAGACCCGCGGCACAGGGGGGAGACCATGGGCGGAATGAAGGACCTGGCAAATCTTGTGGGGGAACTCCGGGAAGAGCTGGAGGTCTGCATGCGCTGCGGGATGTGCCAGGCGGTCTGCCCGGTCTTTGGGGAAACCGGGAGGGAATCGGATGTGGCTCGGGGCAAGCTTGCCCTCCTCGACGGGATCATCGAGGGGATGTTCAAGAATCCCAGGGGGGTGCAAGACCGACTCAGGCGATGCCTCCTGTGCGGATCCTGTGAAGCCCATTGTCCGAGCGGGGTGAAGACTTTCGATGTATTTCTCAAGGCACGTGCCATCTTGACCGGCGTCATGGGTTATTCGCCTCTCAAGAGAACCTTGTTTCGAGGATTGTTGGCATACCCCGGGCTCTTTCACAGGGTATTCGAGTGGGCTGCGAGTCTTCAGGACTTCTTTCTGAAACCCGCCGACGATCTGTTGGAAACTTTCCAGGGGCGGGCCTTGTCACCCCTGGTGGGAGAGCGCCACGTGAGGAAATTGGCTTCGCCGCCCTTCCATCGGACGAGAAAGGCCCTCCGAAAACCCGCAGGCAAATCGAACCTCCGAGTAGCTTTTTTCGTGGGCTGTGTCATCGACAAGGTATTCCCGCAGGTCGCAGACGCAATCCTCCATGCTCTGGATTGGCACGAAGTCGAAGTCCATCTCCCCAGGGACCTCGGGTGCTGCGGCATTCCAGCCCTCTGTGCCGGCGACACCGTCTCTTTCGCCAAACTAGTTCGTCACAACCTTCGAAGCTTGACTTCCGAGCCCCTCGATTACCTGGTTACCGGATGCGCCACCTGCACCTCGACCATCAAGAAACTCTGGCCTACCCTCGTCCGTGACTTCAACGACCAGGAAGCGCTCCAGGTCCGGCCCTTGGCCGAACGAACCATGGACATCAGTCAATTTCTGGTCGAGAAGTCGGTGCTTCCTTATTCCCCCAACCACACTTCCTACTCCACCATTCCGATTGCTTACCACGACCCTTGTCACCTCAAGAAATTGCTGGGGGTGGGAGCCCAACCTCGAAGCCTGATCCGGGCCGGCGGTCTTTACCGGCTCGTAGAAATGGAGGATCCGGACGGATGCTGCGGTTGCGGGGGCAGCTTCAGCCTGGAGCACCACGACATTTCCGTCTCCATCGGCAGGCGGAAGCGCGAGAACATCGTGAGATCCGGCTGCCGGGTGGTGGCAACCGGTTGCCCGGCCTGCATGCTGCACATATCCGACATGCTTTCCCGGGCCGGGGATCGAATTCCGGTCAAACACACCCTCGAGATCTACGCCGAAGCATTGGGGTGGAAACGAGTTTGACTGGATAGCGGCCACTCTATCCGGCTTCTTTTCCCTGATGGGGCGGCTCCGCCGGACTTTCCGCTTCGCTACCGTGGTTTGACAATAAGGAGGGCCGGGGGTTCACCAGGACGGACAGTGGCACGGGACCTAGCGAAAACCTTCTTCGCTTTTGTGCAGGGCCTGTAGGACCCGAAGAATTCCTCCGGATTCGGGAAAACAGCCGGCCCTTTCCCTGGATAGAGTCCCGAGGAGAGCACTTCATTCTTCCTTGGCCGCTTCGATAATCTTCTCCTGCAGCGCTGCCGGCACTTCCTCGTAGTGGGAAAGCTTCATGGTGAACATTCCACGTCCGGCGGTCATGGACCTGAGGTCCGGAGCGTACTTGAGAACCTCCGCATGAGGCACATGGGCTCGAATGATCTGCTTCTTCCCCTTGCTTTCCATCCCCAGGACACGCCCGCGCCGCGAGTTCAGATCCCCGATGACGTCCCCCATGCAGTCATCGGGAACAGTGATCTCGACAAGCATGATGGGTTCGAGCAAGGTCGGCTTGGCATCGGCCATGGCTTTCTTGAAGGCCATGGAGCCCGCGATCTTAAAGGCCATCTCCGAGGAATCCACGGGGTGAAAGGAGCCGTCTACCAGGCTCACCTTGAAATCGACCACGGGGTATCCAGCCAGGACTCCTTCGCTGGACGCGTCCACGATGCCCTTTTCCACGGCGGGGATGTACTGACGCGGGATCACCCCTCCGACGATCTTGTCCTCGAAAACAAACCCCTCACCCCTGGGCATGGGTTCCATTTCGATCCAGCAATCTCCGTATTGTCCTCGTCCGCCGGACTGTTTCTTGTATTTTCCCTGGACGCGGGCCTTCCCTTTAATAGTCTCTTTGTACACAACCTTGGGCAGCTTGAGGTTCACCTCAACACCGAATTTCCTTTTGAGTTTCTCGACGGTGGCTTCGATGTGGATTTCCCCCATGCCGGAGAGGATCATCTCCTTGGTTTCCTCGTTCCGTTCGAGCTTGAGGCTGAGATCTTCCTCCATGAGGCGGGACAGAGACGAGAAGATCTTCTCCTCATCTCCTTTGCTTTTGGGTTCCACGGCCAGGGAATAGACGGCGGGGGGCAGCTCCACCGGGGTAAACAGGATGGGGGCCTTTTCGCTGCACAGGGTGTCCTGGGTCGTGGTGTCCTTCAATTTCGCCACGGCAACAATTTCGCCCGGTCCTGCGCTCTCGATGGGATCCTGGGACTTTCCCTTGAGTCGGAGCAGCTGGCCGAATCGCTCCTTGCTCTGTTTGGTGGAGTTGTATACCGTGGAATCCGCCTCCAGCGTTCCCGAAAAAATCCGCAAAACGGAAAGACGACCGGCATAAGGATCACTGATGGTCTTGATGACCAGGGCACTGAAGGGCGCTCCGGGATTGGGTTCCCGGGTCGTGCTCTCCCCTGTAGGGGTTTTCCCTTCCCTGGCTCCCCGATCCCCGGGGGAAGGCATGTATTGAACGATGAAATCCAGGAGGGGCTGAATTCCCACATTGGCCGTTCCCGAACCGCACAGGATGGGCACCAGCTTTCCGGAAACCACGGATGCCCGCAGTCCTTGCCTGATTTCTTCCTTTGTGATCTCGCCCTCCTCGAGATACTTTTCCAGGAGTTCGTCATTGGATTCGGCCACCTGCTCGGTGAGCATCTCGATATATTCCGCCACGCGGTCGGCCAAGTCGCCGGGCACATCCTGCACATCAAACTTCCCGCTGTCCCCCTGGCCGTAGACATGCGCCTTGTTCTCCAGAATATCGACGACCCCTTTGAAATTCTCCGCAGCTCCCACGGGGACCTGCAGAGGCACACACTGTTTCCCGAAATTGTTCCGAATGTCTTCTACGATCTTTCCAAAGTCCGCCCGTTCCCGGTCCATCTTGCTGATAAAGATCATGCGCGGCTGGCCGAACTCTTCGGCAAACTCCCACACCTTCTCCGTCTGCACACGAACGCCGTCGATGGCATCCACCACGACCAGGGCCGCATCGGCACCCTGCATGGATGTCTTGGTCTCGGAGACAAAATTGAAGTCCCCGGGAGTATCGATGATATTGATCTGGTGTTTCTTCCAGGTAAGGGTGTTGAATGCAGTATTGATAGTGATCTTCCTCTTGAGTTCCTCCGGTTCATAATCCATCGTGGAAGAGCCCTCATCCACCTTCCCGAGTCGAGTGGTCACTCCCGCGTTGAACAGCATGGCTTCCGCGAGAGAAGTCTTTCCGGCACCGCCGTGAGAAATTGTGGTGATAGTTCGAATCGCGGCAACATCTTCTTTCATCTTGTTTCCTTTCTAAGATCATCCCAACCTGAAAAGGTCGGGTTTCCTGGCGCTTTTGGATTGCTGACCTTTCGGGAATGGGCACCCAGTGCTCGGAGACCGGAGGTTGGTGAAGGGCGCATTCATTTGATATTCGGGAAAAAATACAAGGATGGAAGATAGGGCAAGTCAAACGGGAAAGTCAAGAAAATTCCAGGAAAACAGCCTTTCACGCCGGCATTCCTGAAGGTTCCGGGTCCCCCTCTTGAAAACGGGTATCTCACCTCTGAGCACCCCCCGGCGACCCACGATTCCCGGTCTCTCTTTCAAGAGCAGGAATACACCGTCACCACCGCCCCCTCGCCCAGGCATTCCACGTGCTCAGGCACCACCACGAACCCATGGGATTGGACGAGGATGTGGATCATGGCAGACTTCCCGAAAACCAGCGTGGCAAGCCGGGTGAAATCTTCACGGGATAGAATGTCGGGTACGTAGTCAGCCCTTCCCTGAACGAAGGACAACCTTCGGCTCAAAACCGCCTTCTTTTCGTAGCCGGCTTCTGCACCTGTTCCTTTTGCCATACAAGCCTTCGGAAGGGAGAGTTTCCATGAGAGACAACCCCACAACGGACGCGGTTTGGTCATCCGGTCAAAAATTTGAATTGCGGACTGGGAAAGAAGGGTGGTTTTCGGGTCGGGGCGTCTCAAAATCCCGGATGCCATCGGACGGCATGGATCGATCCTGACGGCCGCCAAGGAACCAAACATGAGATTCCGAGCCGTGTGGAGAAAAACACGCGCCTCCGAGGGGCGATTGGATCAGCCGCTCCTGAACTGCAGGGCCGGGGGGGCGCCCGAGAGGGAGGCGGCTCACACAGTTCACTTCCCTGGGCAAGGCCCTCGTGGAGCGGTTCCGGCAGCTTCAGAAGCTTACCGAAACCACTCTGCCGACGGCTTGTTTCGGGATCATCTCAGTGAGGGGCTGATTATAGCACCTTCTTGAAAGCTTCTTTGGCGATTTTGCCCATCTCGCCCAAGTTTTCCACGACGGTGATTCCAGCTTCCTTCATAGCCTTGATCTTGCCCTGGGCCGTGCCGCTCGATCCGCTGATGATGGCGCCCGCGTGACCCATGCGGCGTCCTGGAGGTGCCGTCAGACCGGCAACGAAGCCGAGGACCGGCTTGGTCACGTTCTTCTTGATAAAATCGGCGGCTTCTTCTTCCGCCGACCCACCGATCTCGCCCACCATGATCATGGCCCTAGTCTCGGGATCCGCCTGGAAGGCGGAAAGACAGTCAATGAAGTTAGTCCCGTTCACGGGGTCCCCGCCGATTCCGATGACAGTACTCTGGCCGATACCCATCATTCCGATCTGATGCACCGCTTCGTAGGTGAGGGTTCCGGATCGGGATACGATGCCCACAGGACCCGGGAAATGGATATGACCCGGCTGAATACCGATCTTGCACTGACCGGGGGTGATGATACCGGGGCAATTGGGGCCGATGAGCCGACTGCTGGAGCTCTTCAGATAGTTCTTGACCTTCATCATGTCCATGACGGGTATGCCCTCGGTGATGGCCACGATTAAAGGAACACCCGCCTCGATGGATTCGATGATGGCGTCGGCACAAAATGCGGGGGGCACGAACACCATGGCGGCATTGGCACCCGTTTCCCTGACGGCCTTGGCCACAGTGTTGAATACCGGAATTCCCTCGACGCTCTGACCACCTTTGCCCGGCGTTACACCTGCCACCACGTTGGTTCCGTAATTCTTGCACGCCAAGGTATGAAACTGGCCCTCACGACCCGTGATCCCCTGAACCATCAACCTTGTATTCTTATCCACCCAAATGCTCATGATTTTTCCCCCTTCTAGTTCTTGGCAATGGCAGCGATTTTTTGGGCGGCATCCGAAATATCTTTTGCCGTTATGAAATTGAGCCCGGATTTCTCAAGGATTTCCCGGCCCAGTTCTACGTTGGTTCCTTCCATGCGGATGACTACAGGCACCCTGACGCCCACTTTCTTCGCCGCTTCCACCACCCCGGTGGCCAACCGGTCACAGCGGAGGATGCCGCCGAAGATGTTGATGAGCACACCCTTGACGGCAGGATCGGACAGGATGATCCGGAAGCCCTGCTCCACCTGTTCCGCGCTGGCTCCGCCTCCGACGTCCAGAAAGTTGGCAGGGGCGGCACCGGCTTGCTGAATGAGATCCATGGTCGCCATGGCAAGGCCCGCGCCATTGACCATGTTTCCGATATTGCCGCCCGGCATCTTGATGTAATTGAGGTCGTACTTGGACGCTTCCACCTCGAGAGGATCTTCCTCGTCCAGGTCTCTGTATTCCTGGACGTCCTTGTGGCGATACAGGGCGTTGTCGTCAAAGTTGATCTTGGCATCGAGGGCGATGACCCTGTTGTCCGACGTGATGACCAGGGGATTGATTTCCACCAGGGAGCAGTCGTAGTCCACACAAAGCTTATAGAGGGCGAAGACCATGGCGTTGAACTGTTTGATCAGTTCGGGCTTCAGATTCAAACCATAGGCCAGTTCAGCGGCATGGAAACCTTTGAAACCCATGAGGGGGTCGATATAGACT
>JAGPLX010000026.1 GCA_018053185.1 Syntrophobacteraceae bacterium | reverse complement strand
TGCCAAACAGGGCACGGCCAGGCGCAAAATGCCCCCACATCGGCCTTCTTGGGAGGCAGGAGCACGAGCTTCCCAGTGTTTGGAGTCAAAAACCGGTCAAAGGACGTGCGGCGATTTGGACGCCCTAGTCCAAGGCCCTCCTGGAGTCCAACGGGGATCGAGGGATGCAGGCGATCCTGGAGAACAGACCCTTAAGAGTGAGGGGTAGGGTTCCTTTCGTCGCGGCTAGTCCACCACAACTGTTGTGAACGATTACCCCCCGCACACTCGTGGGTACTCTTCCCTGTTTTCGATGACAAGGGTGTGATCAACGATCTGTACGTTCTCCCCGTTTTTTCCTCGAAAACCATCGAGAGTCGGCCCGCTTTTGGCCTCGAGTCACGCTAGGACGTCCTTTCACGAGATTTCTCATGCATTATGAGAACCTTCTTTTTGTTCAGGAGTTCACAAAAAACAATCAAACCCCTCCAAAAGAAATTGACAAGCACAGCCAAATCCTCTAGAAGCCTGTCTTGAGTTCGGTTTCCCAGTGTGGTGAGATCCCCCGTGGATGTATGGTCTGCGGAGTCATGGGGAGCGAAGTTCACGGCGATACGCTGTCGGGAATTCAGACTTGAGGCTGTGACGGTTCGGGATTAAGGGAATTGCAGGTTTCCGCCTATTCAATCCTTCCCCTGTTCTTGCATAACCAAGGAATTCCCTCCACCTCCAACCGATACGGCACTCGGAGCGTGGGCCGGTTCGGGTCCCTGGCTGATTCTGAAACCGGGTCCCGTTTGTCGTCCGGATTCCTCCAAAAGAAACCTGTGGAATCCCAGGGTTCCACGGGAGAAACGCCGGCTCCCCGGAGTGCTGTCCCTCCAAGAGAAGGCTTTTTTCGGAGACGGCTTCATGCAGTCCCCTCCAAGGAGGGTTCCGTGTGGGGGAGGATCGGCTCGGCAATTCGAGGCATGGAGAGTACTGCGGCGCTCTTTCGGGCCGATTCACGTGAATATTTTCTCTTGAGAAGAACTGCTCCCCGGACCTCATGGATAAAGAGATCGGCGGTAGCCGGTTGCTTTCATCCGGATTCGGGGGTGTTGGCGAAAACCTGTGAGAAGATGAGGGAAAACATGCCCATCGCCATTTCAGACAAGACGATCAAACGCGAGTTCATCGAGAAGATCGCCGCCCTCAGCGGGCAGGACATCTTCAAGTGTTTTCAGTGTGGAACATGTGGCGGCGCCTGTCCCATGTCGGGGCTGATGGACGCTACGCCGCGCCGAATTTTGCACATGGCGCGACTCGGCATGGAAGAGCGAGTCGGTGAGTTCAAGTCCTACTGGACCTGTGCTTCCTGCCATACGTGCACGGTCAACTGTCCGCGGGGCATCGACCTGGCCAGGGTCATGGAGGCCATTCGGCTCCTCACGCTGCGCAAAAACATCGATATGGTGAACCCTTCGAAACTGCCCGGCGAAACCGTCAAGGAAATGCCCCAGATCGCCATGGTCAGCTGTTTCCGGAAACTGACAAGTTGAGGAGTGTCATGAAAGTCGCCTACTATCCCGGATGTACCCTGAAGACGAAGGCAAGGAACCTGGAGGAGGGGGCGGTTGCCTCCATGGCCGCCCTGGGGGTGGAGTTCCAGGAGCTTCCTCGGTGGAACTGTTGCGGTGCCGTCCATTCCCTTGCCGAGGATGACCTGATTCATCATGTGGCGCCCGTGCGGGACCTCATCCGCGCTCTCGAGCAGGGAAGCGACAAGGTCGTCACGCTGTGTTCCATGTGCTACAACACTCTTGCCCGTGCCAACCTGCTCATGAAACAGGACGAGGTCAAGCGCAAGACCATCAACGATTTCATGACCGAGGAGAAGGACTACCACGGCGAAGTCGAGGTTCTTCACTTTCTTGATTTCATCGAGAGGGAGGTCGGATTCGACAGGATTCGAGCCGGCGTCAAGAGGCCCCTGAAGGGTTTGAAGACGGCGACCTATTATGGTTGCACCCTGGTCCGCCCCCGGAATGTCGCCATCGACTCCCCTGGAAGCACCCGGCTCATGGACGAGTTTCTCCGGGCTCTGGGGGCCGAACCACTGTCTTTTCCCGATGCCTTCACCTGCTGCGGTTCGTACCAGATCCTGGCAAACCCCGAGGCGGCCGTCGAGGTGTCCGCGGGGATCCTCGATTCAGCCTCCAGGGCCGGAGCCGAAGCCCTGGTGCTCAGCTGTCCCCTCTGTGAGTACAACCTGGCCAAGAAGCAATCGGAGATGTTGCAGAAACAAAAAATCGGCAGGGAGCTCCCCGTCTTCTACTTCACGCAACTGCTTGCCGCCGCCCTGGGTCTGGGTGAGAAGGTCTGCCGCCTGGACCTGAGTTCCCCCTGCGCCGGAGAACTCCTCAAGACAAAGAGTGTAATTTCGGAAGCCGACGCAGGTGCCGCCTGATCTCGGTCTCCCCGTCGGCCCATTCCGGATTGCGAGATTGAAAAAGATGTGAACTTGTTCCTCTAATAAGGAGATCTGAAGATGTCTCAATCAACGAATTGTGCCTGCACCAGCACGCCCCAGGTTGCCACGGGAGACCGGGCGATCCTGCCCAAGGGGGCCAAGACGATTCCCATTTACGTCATGGGAAAAAGGTACGAAGTGCCCGAAACCTTGACCATCATGAAGGCCATGGAGTACGCGGGCTTCAGGTTTCTTCGCGGTGCCGGGTGCCGCGGTGGTATTTGCGGCGCATGTCCGACGGTGTACCGCAAAGAAGGGGACTACAAGCTTTACTTCGGCCTGGCCTGTCAGACCGTGGTGGAGCCCAACATGTACCTGGCCCAGATCCCCTTCTATCCGGCCAACCGGGCATCTTACGACATTAACGCCATCGAACCGGTGGCTGAAAGCATTCATGCGCTGTATCCCGAGCTCTTTCGCTGCGTTGCCTGTAACAACTGCACCAAGGCATGTCCCATGGGCGTGGAGGTCCTCGACTACATTTCCGCCATCAAACAGGGGGACATCGTCAAGGCGGCCAGGCTTTCCTTCGACTGTATCCAATGCGGACTGTGCGCCAGCCGATGCATGGGGGAGCTCCCCCAGTATCACATCGCCCAGCTTGCTCGACGCATCTACGGAAAATACATCCAGCCTCGCGCCGAACACCTTCAAAAGCGCGTCCAGGAAATCGAGTCCGGCAAATACGACGCCATGCTCGAGAATCTCCAAAAGACCGGCAAGGAAGAACTCGAGAGGCTCTACAAGGAACGGGAACGCGAGCCGGACCTCACTCCTCCGGGGGCCTGGATGCCCCAGGATACCCGGTACCTCTGATGGTTCCATTCCACGTGGTTCCATTCATGCGAAGACGCTGACCAAAAGGATGTCGTTCATCCCAGGAATGTTTCAAGGAGAATCCCATGGGCTATACTTCCGAAATGAAGGAATTGATCAAGCGGGTCGAGGCCACACGTCCCATGCGCGTGGAGCAGTCACGTCGCGGAGAGCATTTCCCTGCTCTCAGCCTCGAGGAAAGGGCCGTCGTCCTGAGCAAATTTCATCCCGATTACCAGCAGGAAGGGCGTCGCGCCCTTCGGGTGGGTCCGGACAAGGGCCTCGTTGTTCCCGAGGAGGTTGCGCGGGTGATGGAATCCCGATCCCTTTTACGACCCGATAAGGTGGACCTTAGCCGGGTAGACTTCGATACGGACATCCTCATAGTGGGCTCGGGAGGTGCCGGATCCTCGGCAGCCTTGATGGCTTCCCAAGAGGGGTTGAGGGTCCTTCTGACCACCAAGCTTCGCCACGGCGACGCCAACACCATGATGGCCGAGGGCGGTATCCAGGCGGCCACCCAGGAGTGTGATTCTCCCTTCTACCACTACATGGACACCATAGGAGGCGGCCACTTCACCAATCAGCCGGACCTGGTGGCGGCTCTGGCCCATGACGCTCCCCTGTCCATAGCCTGGCTTGAATCCCTGGGCATGATGTTCGACAAGCTCCCGGACGGACGACTCAGTGTCCGCCACTTCGGCGGCTCTTCCCGCAAAAGAATGCACTCCTCGGGAGACATGACCGGAGCCGAGATCATGAGGGTCATTCGGGATGAAGTGAGGAACCGGCGGGACCTCATCACCAACCTCGAGTTCACTCCGGCGGTCGAGCTCATTCTCGACGAAACGGGCAAGTGCGCCGGCGCCATCCTCTACAATATGGAGACCCGCGAATTTTTCATCGCCCGCGCCAAGGCAGTGATCGTGGCCACGGGCGGCAACGGGCGACTTCACATCAAGGGTTTTGCCACCACCAATCACTACGGCGCCACCATGGACGGCGTGGTCATTTGCTACCGCGCCGGCGTCGGCACCACCTGCCTGCCCTCCACTCAATACCACCCCACGGGTGTGGCTTATCCCGAGCAAAACGTCGGCCTGCTCATCACGGAAAAGGTCCGCGGCCTGGGAGCTCATGTGCTGAACATCGACGGGGAGCAGTTCTGTTTCCCTCTCGAGCCCCGGGACGTGGAATCGGCGGAATTGATCAAGGAAGCCGTGGAGAAAAGAAAGGCCGTGGTCACTCCCACGGGTCGATTGGGGTTGTGGCTCGATTCTCCCATGATCGACCTTTTGCACGGCGAGGGTACGGTGCGGCGCGAGTTGCCCGCCAAGTTCATTCAGTTTGCACGTCACGGCATCGACATCAGCATGGAACCCATGCTGGTGTACCCGACTCTCCATTACCAGAATGGGGGAATCGCCATCAACGCCGACTGTGAAACCGTCATTCCCGGCCTTTACTCCGCCGGGGAATGCACGGGTGGATTGCACGGAGAAAACCGCCTCATGGGCAACAGTCTCCAGGATGTTATCACCTTCGGCCGCCGCGCGGGCGTGAGTGCAGCCGATTATGTGAAGAAGGGCGTGGAATTGAAGAGGTTGACCCTGGATCATGTGACCCGGTTCGAGAAGGAACTGGCGGACGCAGGCGTCGACAATCCTATCGTCGCACCCATTTTGCTTCCCGATTACTCGACGGACGAGGTGAGCGCCCGCCGGATGGCCGAAGCTCGCCAGGAAGCCGAGTAACCATCTCCCGCCCCGGGCAGGACCGCTTTTGGACAGGGTCTTGCCGGAAGCCCCCCAGAGAACCCCTCTCCCCCGAAACCGGTGGGTGGAGGGGTTTTCTTATTGCGGTGGGGCACGATTGAGAGTGCCGCGCCCATACCCTGCTACAAAGGCCATCGAGAAAGGCCCCTCAGGTCTTTGTCGATCTGCCTTGAAAAATCCCGCCTCGACGGATTTTTGCACAGTTCATCGGGAGAGCTCCCGGTTTCTTGATCCCCCCGAATCATCGAGCGGGAGGTATTCGGGGATGGACGAGGACCAACCCTTGTATTCTACCGAGTGCCCAAAAGCGCCAACAGGACCCCTCCCGCCACCACGCTGGCGATTTGCCCCGCCGTGTTGGCTCCCATGGCGTGCATCAGGAGGAAATTCTCGAAATCCTCCTGGTGACCAACCTTCTGGACCACCCGGGCGGCCATGGGGAAAGCACTGATGCCCGCTGCGCCCAGGAGGGGGTTGAATCGGCCTCGACTGAAAAAATTGAGCAGCTTGGCAAACATCAACCCCGCCGCGGTATCCAGACCGAAGGCCAGGATCCCCAGGGCAAGGATGGCCAGGGTTTGAAGCTGTAAGAACGATTCGGCCCGCATGGTCGAACCCACCGCCAGACCGAGAAACAGGGTGACGATGTTTGCGATTTCGTTCGAGGATGCGCCCGTCAACCTCTCGACGACGCCGGATTCCTTGAGGAGGTTGCCCAGCATGAGGGTCCCGATGAGGGGAGTGGCCATGGGTACGAGGCTCCCCACCACCACGACCACCAGCAGGGGGAAGAGAATCCGGGTCCGGCGGCTGATGGTGCGCGAGGTGTACGGCATGCGGATGAGTCGTTCCTTGCGGGTTGTGAGCCAACGCATGATGGGGGGTTGGATGATGGGGACCAGAGACATGTAGCTGTACGCGGTGACCGCGATGGGACCGAGCAGATGAGGCGCCAACAGGTTGCTCACGTAAATGGAGGTGGGGCCGTCGATGGCACCGATGATGCCGATGGAGGCCGCCTCGTTGAGGTTGAATCCCAACATCAGCGCCAGGATCAGGGTGCCGAAGATGCCGAATTGCCCCGCGGCCCCCAGGAGCATCATTTTTGGATTTTCGAGCAACGGTCCGAAATCCGTCATAGCGCCGATGCCGATGAAGATCAACAGGGGGAAGAGTTCATTGTCCACCCCGGCTTGTTTGAGGATTTGCAGCATTCCCTCGTCCTGGATCATGGGGGAGAGGGGCAGGTTGGCAAGGATGGCCCCGGCGCCGATGGGCAGGAGCAGCATGGGTTCGTATTCCTTGGCGACAGCCAGGTAGATCAGGAGGCCGCCCACGCAAACCATCAACATGGAGCCCGGCGTTATGTTCCGGATTCCCTCGAGAAGCTGCACAAAGGAAATCGTCACGGGCGTCCCTCCTCGAATCGCACCAGCACGTCTCCGTATCCGACACTCTGTCCGGGTCGTGCCATTACCTCGGCAACAAGACCATCCCGGGGGGATTTGACCGGGTTTTTCATTTTCATGGCTTCGAGGATCACCACGGTCTGTCCCCGCCTAATTTCATCCCCCGGCTGAACCTCAACGGAGAGGATCACTCCGGGCATGGGCGCCGTGATCTCCCTGCGAGGTTCGTCACCGGGGAGATGCGGCTTGGGAGGCAGGGGAGGCGTGGGCACCGAGGGGGGCTTCTCGAGGCTGTCCGGATGAGGCGGGTGGTAGGAGGTCGTGGGCCGCTCGATGGCTGCTTCGTCTTCTGCGCGCGCCGGAAGGATTTGGGGCGTGATCCTGGCTTCGGCAAGGTCCTGGTCGGCGGACAGATGTACCTCGAAGACCTGGTCATCCAGGATCACCCGGAAGCGGTCCGCCGACAACTCCTGCACATCGATCACGTACTGTTTCCCTTTGACTTCCACGGTGTATCGTCTCATGGATTCCTCCGACCCGGTTGCCAGTTCGAGTTCTGCAAAGTACGCCCCACAACCACCCATCGGCTGGGAAGAGTTCCGGGTTGATGCTCCCGCATGGCGGGCGCTGCCTCCTTGCGGCGAACGGCAAGATGGGTGATGACCGCGACGGTGACGGCACTGAGGGTTTCAGCATCGAGTCCGGCAGGATAGCGAGGGGCGGGGGCTTCCGCTCTCGAGGGGGTCGCCGCATCCATCCGCACCAGCACGGAGATCAGGAACGCCATGACGGCAAGAAGGAGAAATACAAGCCCCATGCCGAAAACAGTCAATTGCATTCCAATACCGAGTGCTGCCATGCTCGCCCACCTCCTGGTTTCAACTAGACCGGCATGAGCCCGTGTTTTTTGGGGGGATTCTGCTTCACTTTGGTGCGCAGCACTTCCAGGGCGCGCACCAGGCGCGGCCGGGTCTCCCTGGGCTCGATGACTTCATCGATCTGCCCCATGTTGGCGGCAACGTAAGGGTTGAAGAACTTCCGACGATATTCCTCCGCAAACCGGCGCTCGAGGGCTTGCGGATCCTCGGAATCCGAAAGATCGCGCTTGCGCAGGATCCTCACGGCACCTTCCGCCCCCATCACCGCAATATGGGCGGTGGGCCAGGCAAAAACCACGTCACACCGCATCTGGCGGGAACTCATGGCGATGTAGGCCCCTCCCACCGCCTTTCGGGTAAGAATGGAAATCTTCGGCACGGTAGCTTCACAAAATGCATAGATGACCTTGGCTCCGTGCCGGATAATGCCGTAGTGCTCCTGGTCCAAACCGGGCAGGTAGCCCGGTGTGTCCACAAAGGTGATGATGGGAATGTTGAAGGCGTCGCATAGCCTGACAAAACGGGCAATCTTGTCACTCGAATCAATGTCAAGAACTCCGGCCAGGTATGCGGGCTGATTGGCCACCACCCCTACACAGTGCCCGTCCAGACGGGCAAAACCCACGATAGCATTGCGCGCATAGTAGGTGTGGCTTTCGAGAAAGCTGCCCTTATCCACAATGGCCTCGATCGCTTCGTGCATGTCGTAAGGTTCGTTTTCGTCCTGGGGGACCAGGTCGTTCAGAGATTCCTCCATGCGGTCGGGAGAATCGTATCGTGCCACCTGGGGAGGGTCTTCGGTGTTGTTTTGAGGCAGATAGCTCAGGAGGAGCTTGACCAGTTCGATGGCCTCGCGGTCGTCCTCGGCCAAATACTGGGCCACGCCGCTCTTGCTGTTGTGCACCAGGGATCCGCCGAGATCGGTGAAATTCACTTCTTCTCCCGTAACCGCTTTGATGACGTCCGGTCCCGTGATGAACATGAAGCTGGTTCGACGGGTCATGATGACAAAATCCGTGAGGGCGGGCGAATATACGGAGCCGCCCGCGCAAGGCCCCATCATGACGGAAATCTGCGGGATGACTCCCGAGGACAGCACATTGCGCGTGAAAACCTCTCCGTAGGCGGCAAGGCTGCGAACACCTTCCTGGATGCGAGCCCCCCCCGAGTCGTTGAGGCCGATGATGGGAATTCCGCTCTCCAGGGCGACATCCTGGATGCGACAGATCTTGTGGGACTGGACTTCGGAAAAGGACCCTCCCAGCACGGTGAAGTCCTGTGCAAAAACGGCCACTCGCCGACCGTTGATTTTTCCAAATCCGGTAACGACTCCATCGCCAGGAATGCGCAGTTTTTCCATTCCAAAATCAGCGACGTTGTGCGTGGCCAGGGCTCCAAGCTCCTGAAAGGTCCCCTCATCGAGCAGAAGCGCCAGTCGTTCCCGTGCCGTCATTTTCCCACGGGCATGCTGCTGGGCCATGCGTTCGACGCCGCCTCCCTGCATCGCCCGATTCCGCATCTCCCGGAGCTGGTTCAAATGATTGTTCATGGGCTTTCTCCCCGCGGTCCGCTTATCAATGACATTCCCCCGAACTTTTGCAGTCCTTGTATCCCCCGGGGGAAACCAATGTCAAGGTGCGAAAAGACGGGCGGACAGCGTCGGTAGTGTAATGAGAGAAACAGACGACACGGGTCCGGGGACGGAACCCATTCGCAGGGGGAGCTCGCTCATACCCGGAAAATGCAAATATCACTCTCCCGGAAAATCCGATCCGTGCTATAAAGGACTCGATCCATCGACTCCGGAAACCGGTTCCTCGAGTCTCACGAGATGCCGGGATTCATTTCGATGACCGGTTCCGGTCGAATTCACCGCCGGGCGGAGAGACCGGGATTCATCACCCGGTATCCTTCCAGGATTGTCGTCAGCCGGAGGAGCCAAAAGGAACACTCATGACAACGAGACAAACGACCAAAGGTTCCGGGAAACAGGATCCGGTCTTTACCGAGCCTGCCGGAAACCGAGATTCTCGAGAAAAGACCTATCGCGAGAAAGCCCTCGCAATTCTTCCACGGATCTGCGCCCGATGCGGACGGGAGTTCTCGGGCAAAAGGCTTCGGGAGCTCACCGTTCACCACAAGGACCACAATCACAACAACAACCCTCCGGACGGCAGTAACTGGGAATTGCTCTGCCTCTTCTGTCACGATCACGAACATTCCAAGTATCTGGACTCCGAATGGGTGGAAGAGGAGGTCCCTCGTGGCAGTCAAGGGCCGACAGCCACCTATCAGCCATTCGCCGACCTCCGGTCTTTGTTGAAAAACAAGGAATGACAGCGATCCGCCTGGCGTTCACAAGGACAGGCGAATCAACCCCTGCCTGGGGGAAACGGTCGTTCAGCCGGCGAACGATTCCCAGGCCCGCACGGCTGCGCGACCGAACGAGGGGCAAATCCCATCGAACACCCTCCCGGTAACCTGAACGTTTCATTCCTTTCGTGAATTCTATCGTTCCGGCTTGACCGAGGTACCGGTCGGGGGGGCCGAGATGTTTGTCTCTCAGTCTCTTTTCCTCGGGCACGAGGAGGGTCCGAATCCGGTCGACCCTTCCTTAAACAGCCGGACCCGCAAGCAGGGAATCCAGGTCTCCACCGGTTGGAGGCAATCTTCTTCCCTGATGGAACGGCATGTGCCCCACAAGGTTCGGTACTCTCTACTTTGCCGCGAAAAGCAGCCAGGCCGAGCTGAGCAGCACCGTGATCAGGGTGGGGACGAATACCACCTTGAAGTAGTGCAGGAACGAGATGGGATACCCGACTCGTTCCGCCATCCCTACGGTGATCACGTTGGCAGCGGCTCCAATCATGGTTCCGTTGCCTCCCAGGCAGGCTCCCAGGGCCAGAGACCACCAAAGGATGCCTCCTTCGGCACCCGGTGTGGTAGTGGTGAGATAGGCCACGACGGGAAGCATGGTTACCGTGAAGGGAACGTTGCCCACGATGGCGGCGGCGACGGCCGAGACCCAGAGCACCATCAGGATCGCCAAGACCAGAGATCCCTGGGACACCGAGCTCATCCAGTCGGCGAGAGCCTGAATCAGCCCGGTTTCCTCGGCCCCTGCCACAACGATGAACAACATCATGAAAAAGATGAGGGTCGGCCATTCGATTTCATGCTCGAGAATCTCCACGATGTCTGTCCGACTGACGACCAGGAGCACCGCAGCTCCGAACATGGCGGCGATACTGAGCTCCATATGGAGCGCCTCATGGAAAATGAAGAGCAGAATGGTGACCCCCAGGAGGATTCCTCCCTGGATAAGCAAGGTCCTGTCGGTAATCCGATACTTCTCGCGCAGGTGCTGCAAAAGCTCTTGCACGTCCCCGACCTTTGCCTGCAGGTAATCGTTCCGGTAATGGTAGAGGAAATAGACAACGGTGAAAACAAGGCATAGGGCACAGATCAAGGTCAGGTTTTGCACGAAGTCGAGAAAAGACAATTTGACGTACGACCCGATTGCGATGTTGGGAGGGTCCCCGATGAGGGTGGCCGTGCCACCCACGTTGGAAGCAAAGACTTCGGGCATGAACAGGGTGACGGGATTGATCTTGAGGGTCTCGGCGATTTCGATGGTCACGGGAATGATCAGAAGCATGGTGGTCACGTTGTCCAGAAAGGCTGAAATCACGGCCGTGACTACCATGAGGATGCCGGACAGGGCGAAAACGTTTCCCCTGGCCAGTTGGAAGGACTTGTAGGCCATCCACTGAAAAACCCCTGTCCTTTTGAGGGTCCCGACAATGATCATCATGGCCATTAACAACAGGATGACATTCATGTCAATGGCCTGGACGGCGTCTTCATAGGTCAGAACGATAAAGTCGGGGTTGAAGGTTCCCACGGTGTAGGTGATGGTGAGCAGAAGGGCGGCCCCCAAAAAGACCGCCAAAGTCCGGTGCATGAGCCCGAAGGCGATGAACACGTAGACGCCCGTCAGGACCAGGGTTGCCACCCAGAAGGCCGGTGTGACGGCACGAGCCAGTTGAATATCCTGGCGAGCCAGGTAAAATCGATTCCCCTGCTCGTCCGTTTTTTCTTCGACCAGGTGTTCCAGGAGGATCATCCCGGATGGAGCGTAGGAAGGCCTGGATGTTTCGAGAGAGACTTCTGCCCGGGGAAGGGTCCCTCTGGGCAAAACCAGCTTTGCCTGGTACTCCCCCTTGTTGGATGAGACGATTTCCTCTTCCAACTCGATCTTCCTGCCGTTCACATGCAAATCCACCCGGACTTCCTTGATGGGTTTTCCATGGGAATTCGTAATGGTTCCCCACACGATCAAGATGTCCGAAGGGGCGGAGAGAGGAGTCTGAGCGGCAGGGACCGACGATGCCCAGGCGAAAGCGAGGGAGAGTAAAAAAAATATCCACGAAAGACTCTTTTTCAGTTGCATGATTTCCTTTCCTATCGCCGTGCATGGCCTCCTGACCTCTCAAGAAAAAACTCGAAAAAAGACCGCCATCCATTCCCCTTCAGGGAAACAGGACAGCGGCCTACACTTTACCCCGCTCACTCGGAATAAACAGCCATCCTTCTTGTGTGGTTATGGTCCTGGAATACAGACCCCGCCCTCTCAGGCAGGCCACAAGCCGAGCACGACGAAAAAGACCGCCACCCATCCCATAGACACTGGGTGAATAGCGGCCCGACTATTCTCGATATCTTAACCTCCAAGAGCTCAACACCCTCTTGGACCCACCGACATCCTTCGCTTCGTTGGTTCTTCCTATAACCAGCTGTGCATTTGCAAGTCAAATGAAAAGTTGTGGAAATTTGGAACAATGGATGTTGTCGTGAAAAACCCCACCGCACCCCGAGGCCCGGTCAGTGGGTTTTTTTGGGGGGGGAAGGCGGGGGCGTTTCCTAACGGGAGGCGGATTGGGATGCCGATCCCAGGTTCCCATGTCCGAAAAGGCGGAGGCCCCCTGGTTCACACGGATCGCCGAGATTTATGTTGACAGGGACGGGTTGGTATTATTGACTTATATCCCATCTCACTCCCATAACGGCTTCAAACAGCGCAAGAAAGAAAATCCGTCTTAGGTGCGGGCGAAGGATTTCGAGGGGGTTCCGAGCTCTTGGAAACCTTCCGAAGCGAAGGATGAGTCAACGAACGACGGATCGTACGGCCACCTGAACTGCGGCAAGGAAGGATATCCTTGTGAAGCTGCGGATGATCCCCGTGACCGTTTTTCTGATTTCCATGGGATTGGGTTTGTGGGCCGGTGTTCCCCGGGGAGGAGGATCTCTCGATGAGGCGGATCTGGCTATCCGAAAAAACCCGCGCAATGCCGATTCCTACAACAATCGAGGGATCCTTCACCTACGCAAGGGCGAGTGCGATTTGGCCATTCAAGACTTCAATAAGGCCATCGAGTTCAATCCCAATTTTATGGATGCTTATTACAACCGGGGAAAAGCATATTGCGATCGATGCGACTATGAACAAGCCATTGCCGATTTCACTTCCGTCATCCGGCTGAAACCCGACGATGCGGATGCCTATTTCAGGAGGGGAGACGTCTACGGGGCCATGGGCGATTATGAACGGTCCATCGCGGATTTCACACGGGTGGTCGAGTTGGACCCGTCTTACGGAATCGCCTATCACCAGCGGGCGGTGGCCTGGTTTCTTGCAAAAGAATACGACAAGGCCTGGAAGGATGTGCAGTGCTGTCGGAAGCTCAAGATCAAGCCAAAGCCTCAGTTTCTCGAGAAACTCCAAAAGGCTTCAGGAAGGACGGAATGACGGAGCAGAGCCTATCCCCGGATGGCGGCGGAAAACCCATGATGAGGGCCGTCAACTTCGTGGACGGTTCCATCCGGTTGGTGGAAATGCCCGTTCCGGGTATTTCTCCGGGTGAGGTCCTCATCCGGACGATCCTGGCGGGCATTTGCCGCACGGATCGGGAGTTGTTCGAAGGATACTATAATTTTCAAGGGGTCCCGGGCCATGAGTTTGTGGGTCGGGTAGAGAAGGCTCCGGGACATGACCGGCTCGAAGGGAAAAGAGTGGTGGCGGCCGTCAATGTCGGTTGCGGTGAGTGTTGCTGGTGCCGCAGCGGTCACCCGAAGCACTGCCTTTCAAGAAGAGCGGTTGGAATTCGGGGATGGGACGGCGCGTTTGCAGAATACCTGAAGGTTCCCCAAGCCAATGTCCATCTCGTGGAAGACGGCATTTCGGACGAAGAGGCGGTTTTTGCCGAACCCCTGGCTGCGGCCCTCGATGTCCGTCAACGGGTCCCTATTGCAAGTTCGGATCGAGTGCTGGTGATGGGGGACGGTAAGCTGGGGCTCCTCATCGCCCTGTCCCTTCGATCCGTCGTTCCCCATCCGGTTCTACTGGGGAAACATCGGGACAAGCTCGAAATCGCCGAACACCAGGGTATTGAAACCATCGAGCTCGTTGGCAAACCCGGCGCTTATTTTCCATCACGGGAACCCGGCATTTTTGATGTCGTGGTGGATGCCACGGGAGATGCCCAGGGAGTCCGGGATGCCCTGAAATTCCTGAGACCCCGCGGGACCCTGGTTCTCAAGACCACGTCGCGAATGCCTTCCACGTTGGATTTGGCGCGGATTGTGGTGGACGAAATCCGAGTGGTGGGATCCCGATGTGGAGACCTGCAAATGGCTCTGTCCTATCTCCAACACAGGTTCCTGGATGTGGTTCCCTTGATAGACGCCATCTATCCCTTCGAGGAAGCCGAAAAGGCCTTTCTGCACGCCTTTCAGCCGGGAGGAAAGAAGATCCTCCTGCGGTGGTCCTGAGGAGCGGAGGGGATGAGCTCTTTGCATACGACCTCGATCACCGCCACCTTCCGCATGCTGGGGGCTCGGATTTCCAGGACCTGGTATGCGGAGTCCGCCGAAGCCCGTCCCTTTCCTCTTGCAATCGAGTACTTCTTGCGGGCCGCTTCGGAGATTTATCTGGCGGGGTTGAAGCTCCACCAGAAGAAGATGCGACGGGATCTTCGGGAACTTCCTGTCAAGGTGGTGAGTGTGGGGAACCTGACGGCGGGCGGCACGGGAAAGACCCCCTTCACCTTGTGGGTGGCCTTATATCTTCAGGATTTGGGGTGGTCTCCGGCCATTTTGAGCCGAGGCTACGGGAGAAAAGACACGGACGGCTGCAGGGTCGTTCTCGACGAGACGCCGGATCTCTGGGTCCCGCGTTATGGGGATGAGCCGGTTCTTCTTGCTCGGAGAGCCGGCGATGTTCCGGTCTGGGTGGGGAGAGATCGCTGTAGGTCCGGAAAGGAGGCCATGAAACAGGGGGCGGACCTGTTGGTCCTGGATGATGGGTTTCAGTACCTTACCCTGGAACGCCACCTGGATTTCGTTCTTCTGGATTCCAGGCGGCCATTGGGTAATGGACGCCTGTTGCCGTGGGGACCGCTTCGAGAGCCAGCGAACCATTTAACTCGGGCCGATGCTCTGATTTTGACCCGGGCCGAAAGGGAGTCCGGCCAGGGACAGGCGCGCGAGATGATTGCAGGGGCATTTCCTTCCAGGCCGGTCTTCTCCTGCCGATATCGTCTGGGTGGTTTCAGTGTGGGTTTCCAGCGGGAGCGCGTTCCGAAGGAGGTCTTGCAGAGGGAGCCGGTTATCGCGTTCGCGGGCATCGCCCGACCTGACTCCTTTTCCGAGTCTCTCGAGGAGGCGGGGATTCACCCCCTTTGCTTTCTTTCCTACCCGGATCATCACCCGTACAGGAAATCGGACCTGGAAGCTATCCTGCAAACGGCCAAAAGAAAGAAAGCTTCCTTTGTCTTGACCACGGAAAAGGACTGGGTGCGAATCCCGCAAGAGTTCCAGCAGGTCGTTCTGGCAGCCGCTCTCGAGATCGACTTCGGACATGATCTCTCGAAAATACAGGCGTTCATCCGTGACCGTCTCTCCCCGCCCGTTCCCTGACCCGCCCGGAAATCCGTGGATTTTCCATCTTTGGGAAATACTCCGTTTGTATTATGATACACTTGATTCCCCGGGTCACGGAACACACCCGGTCCGATCGACGGCTGGTGCAGACCATGCCCGGTGTGGAATCCGATCTTTCCGGACGCCTGCTCCAAATCGACGATGTCGGGTTTCATCCCGTCCCCGTCCGGCTTTGGAGGGAATTTAGCGATGAGCTCAAGAATCAGAGTACGAGGAATCTACAGCACAGCCCTCACGAGACTGCTGTTGGTTGGAGGCTACCAGGTGGTGGAGCCGTCCTCGAGGATCCTGGAACGTTTCGGCCTCGAGAACATCCCCGGTCCCTGGGACATTTCCGTCATGGACCGGGACGACCTCCAGGGAATCGACCTCTGTGGACAGCCGGAGAAGTTGTGCCAGTTTCTGACCTTTCTTCAGGAACGCCTGGTGGATGCCACCCTGTTGGAATTCGGCCCATCGGAAGAGGACGACAACCTGGTGTGCGCCAGGGTCGAATTTCCCGGAGCGACCAAGGGAGTTCTGGATGAACTTCGGGGTACGGTGGTACCGACCTTGAAACGACACCACCGGCTGCGCATCGCCGAAGTCAAAGGGCTCGGCGCGGCTGAAGACATCCTGGCCGAAAACCCCGGGGAGCGGGAAAGCATCGAGACGGAACTCTTTCGCGAGGCCGTTCTTCTGCCCCTCGAGAAGTCCGGAGCGGTCCGGCTGGAGCATATCCGGCCCTCGGGGCGTCCCATGCGCCCCAGGGAGGGAAAGATCCTGCGGGTGGATGCAGATCGCATCCTGTTTATACGCCAGTTTTCCGAAGGTCGGTACGACGGGCTGAACGTCCCCATTCAGCCGGGCGACTATGGTTTGACGGAGGTGCAAGAGGAAGCCTGGGTTGTGAAACATTCCTATCATCGCAAAGACGGTAGCCTCATTGGAGAGTATTTCAACATCAACACCCCCGTGGAACTCTATCCCTACGGGGCGCGCTATGTGGACCTCGAGATCGATGTCATTCACCGGGCGGGAGAGGACGCATTCGCCATCGACCAGGAGAAATTGACCTTGCTGGTCCGGGAGGGATGTATCGGCGAGAACCTGGCGTGCAAGGCCCAGGAGGTGGCTCGGAATCTGATAGAGAGCCTCTCCTGACCGGGGTCTCCTTCCCGGTGATGCCCCCATGGAATTTTTTGCAGGTCAGGGAGCGGTAAAAAAAGGGAAACGATGAAAGCAGGGAGAGATTGGGCCGTCTGCTCGCTGACTTGGTGCTTTCTCCTTAACGTGACACTTGCAGGGTTATTCTACTATCTCGGAGAACAAGTCCTGCTGGGGATGAAGCAGTGGGTGGAAGTCCTTGCGCAGGCAACGCCCGCCTATGTTCCCGAGGAGGTTCGGTGGGCCCATGCCAATCTGGTCAAGGTCGTCGAAGAAACCAGAGAGTACTTGGTACCGGTCGTCTGGGGAATGACCGGTTTGGTAACACTTCTCCTCTGGGCGGCGGTTTTCCTTTCCGGATGGGGGTACGCGCGAAAGGCGGTAGAGGAAGCCGCCTCGCATCTCCCCCCCTCGACGGTATCCCACATTTCCTCCTCCGAGGAAGAAGTCGATCCACGGGGTTCATCGAAGGGAGGGAATTTCGACGCAGGGGAGTGACGAACCTTGGTTCGGCAGGGGCCCTTCTAGCCTGGCTCTCGGAGGCAGCTCCGAAGTCAGTGAGGGGTTGTTGATCCGTAAAAGGTCGTGTTCGCCAATCGAGGCGAGGAGTCAGGGTATCCCTGCCCCACCCAGGATTTGATCCGTTCGTACCCTCCCGATCTACCGCCCCGCGCGGCTGGCTGTGAGTAAGGTCCAGGCCTCGTCGAGGTCCTTTCTCCTGTCTTCGGACTGGAGGTAGTTCGCATCCAGCAGGTAGCGGACGATCTGATCGGCCAGATCTTCGGGACCGTACCTTTCCGTCTCGGCAATCAACTCCGGACACAACGGAGGTTCATAGGGATCATCGATCCCGGTGAAATTCTTCAACTGCCCCGATCGAGCTTTCCTGTACAATCCCTTTGGGTCCCGGTTCTCACAAGTTTCCAGGGATGCCTTGACATATACCTCCACAAACCCCAGACCGGAGCCCTTGTGAAGCGTTCGGGCAAACTCTCTCTCTCGTGTGTAGGGGGAAATGAAACTGGTGATGGTGATGATTCCGGAGTCGGCCATCAATTTGGACACCTCTCCGATGCGCCGAATGTTTTCGTGGCGGTCCTCGGCCGAGAAGCCCAGGTTCTTGTTGAGGCCGTGCCGGATGTTGTCTCCGTCCAAGACATAGGCCAGGTAACCTCGCTGGGTCAGTTGGTGTTCCAGGGCAAACGCCGTTGTACTTTTTCCCGAGGATGGAAGCCCCGTGAGCCAGATGGTGCACCCTTTCTGCTGAAGGATTTTTTCCCGATCACTTCTTGTAACCCGGCTATGATGCCATGTAATGTTGGTGGCTTTGGTTGTGTTCACAAGTGCCTCCCTGGTGATGCGTGTACGTGGATTCGCGAGTGTTGACGATAAAGGAATCTCTTTGGTTTTACAATCGAATTGCATGAACCATTCTGCTCTAGTGAGTCCGCCGGAGAACAACTCCAACTACTTTTATAATAGGACGATAACGGATTTCCATGCAACGGAAAACTGAAACGGCGCCCACAGGAGCCGGTTCATGAAAGAGATAAATCCTTATATCTTGCAACCATCAACAATGCGGAGCCTGATTCTCGAAACACGAAGAGGGTTGTCGGGAAGGCCATGAACAAAATGTTTGCAGCCCCGAGGATGGTTTTGCTCCTGATCTCAAACATTCGCCTTCAGCTTGTCCGCCAACGTCTTAATGGAAGCGAGGTAGGTCGGGAGCCCGATCAGGAAAAGGCTGTTGTGATCGGCACCCGGGATCATCACCAGTTCCTTGTCTTTGGCGCCGCAGGCATTAAAGAGGGCTTCCGCGTCGGTAAACGGGATGATCTGGTCGAATTCCGCATGAAGGATCAGGGTTGGCTTGCCGAAAGAGCGGATTTTGTCCAGGTTCCGGAATCCCTCGTTTTCGTGTATGCCCATCTCCTCGGTGTCCACCCCCAGGAGTCGCAACAAGGGATTCGTGTAGGCAAATCCGCTCTCCACGATGAGAGCATCCACGGACTTTTCATGGTGGAATGCCAGTTCGATAGCGCAGGCGCTCCCCAGGGACCGGCCCATGACGATCAGGGGTCCCGGATGCTTGTTTTCCTCGAGCCAATCCCGGACAAACTGAAGGATCGTGTGGGAATCCCTCATCATGGTCGAAACTGAGGGAGACCCTGTAGATCGTCCGTATCCCCGGTAGTCCACGGCCAGAAGATTGATCCCCATCCGACCAAAGAAGGGGGCGATGTCGTCATAGTCCTCCACGATCTCTCCGTTTCCATGGAAAAATAAAAGGTTACAGCCGCCAGGATCGAAGAGGTAAAACCTTCCTCCCACCTCAATATTCTCTTCCACGGGGATGGCGACATCTTCGCTCGTGGAATCCCATTCCGCGCTTTTCCACTCTTTGCGTGGATGGAACAGACGCGCCAGGACCTCGGGCCTGTCCAGCAGCGAGTAATCCGCAGGGAGATTTTTCATCCGATCACCTCATTCTCAGGCAGGTAGTTGTTGATGAAGTATCTCATGATTTTGGTATCCAAGGTCGGGGCTGGAGGGCAGTGTTCGCGAATCCTGAGAGCCGGGGACCTCGAGTGTGGGGAGAGTGGAGAATCCGGAGACACTGTCGTGGAAGACATGGTCGGGCCTCTCACAGGATCCGGCGGTGATTTCGTCCCGCCTTCCGTGTTGCATAGAGTTGTGCCGCCAGTTGGAATCACGTGTCATCCAGATCTCTGCCCTCGATGAATAGAGTGTGGAACCCTGCCGTGGGAGATTCCTCGGCAAGCCGATTGAAGCGTCCCGACCACCATGAGGCGGCATTTCCTCCCACATGGGACGGAAAAGATCCGCAATGCGTCACCTGAACCTCGGGTTGTGTCTCGATATTAGGTCTTGATGTCCGGTTCGTTTTGCCTCATGGTAGCTTCACCCGTGTATATTACGGCATTGCACGTGGGACAGGCAAGCCTGCGGAACCGGTTTTGGGCGATCTGACGGATCGGAGGGTGGAACCAGTCCCGTCCGGTTTTGGTTGTTGGCGTTTCATTCAGGGAGGGTCTCATGGAAAAGCCGATCGAGCACTTTTGGCGGATTCGTTTGGATCAGGTGAAGAAAACACTGGAAGAACACAACTTTGAAGTTTTTCTTGCCGACAATGGCCATGAGGCGGGAAAAATCATCTTAGAGGAGATACTCCCGAGGACGGGGGCCAGGAGCGTTTCCTGGGGAGGGTCCGTGACGTTCATTGAATCCGGATTGTACGAGAGAATGAAAGCCGTTCCGAATCTGGAAGTCCTGGACACCTACGACAAGTCCGTTTCTCCGGAAGAGATGCTGGAACGCCGAAGGCAGGCGCTCCTGGCGGATCTTTTCATCACCGGCACCAACGCCGTTACGGAAAGCGGGGAACTGGTCAATCTCGACATGACGGGAAATCGAGTAGCGGCCATGGTCTTTGGCCCCAGGAATGTGGTGATCCTCGCAGGCCGGAACAAGATCGTTCCCGATCTCAACGACGCCATGTACCGCGTCAAGATGTATGCTGCGCCGGTCAACGCCATGCGACTGGACAAGAAAGTCCCTTGTGTGAAGACCGGGGAATGCGAGGACTGCAAAAGCCCGGACCGGATTTGTAATGCCTGGTCCATCATCGAGAAGTCTTTTCCCAAGGGTCGTGTAAAGGTGATCTTGATCAATGAAGACCTGGGGATCTAAGGACCGGATTCTCGATGGGGGCACCGTGGGAAGTCTGTCCTATTCGGTTCGAGAAAACCGGCGGGCCCGAAGGGTGATTCTCAAGATTACCCCTCACGGGGGTCTCGAGGTGGTGGTTCCCAAGGGGTTTGACCGTGGAAGAATCCCCGAAATTCTGGTGGAGAAAGAAGACTGGATCCAGAAGACCCTGAGGCGGTTCCGCCCCCGGACGGAAACCGACGGCAGCCCTTCGATCCTGCCCCGGTCCGTTTACCTTCAGGCCATCGGGCAGGAATACACCGTTGAATCCTCCTGCGGGACAAACCCGGAACTGCGGCTGATTCGCGAAGGATATGCGTACTGCCGCGTGCGGGGGGTGGTTCGGGACAGGGAACATTTTGGGAAGGTGATGGAACCCTGGCTTCGGCACCAGGGGTTGGTTTATCTCGGCCCTTGGTTGAAAAGGATCAGCACCGAGACAGGCCTGGGTTTCGAAAGGCTTCAGATGAGGGGACAGAGGAGCCGATGGGGAAGCTGTTCAGCCAAGGGAACCATCAGCCTCAACTACAAGCTCCTCTTTCTCCCTCCTGGGCTGGTGCAATATATCCTGGTCCACGAACTCTGCCATACGGCCCACCTGAACCATTCTCCCCGCTACTGGGCCCTGGTGGCGAAGTTCGAACCGGATTGCCGCGAGCTGGACCGTGCCGTCAGGTCCGCATGGACCCAGGTGCCGGATTGGGCCGGGTAATCCAAGGCCCCCGGCCCGGCATCTTCCTGAGCTATTTGACCCCCATAGCCTTGATGCAGACATTGCTGTTGGTAAACGTTTGGTAGACATCGCTCCAGACGGTCCCCCCGGAACTCATGAAACTCTGCCCGGCGGCGGAAGTTGCGTTGCTGCTGTAGTTGGGCACGGGGGATTCGATGGGGACCGGATAGTTGTAGTTGGGTGTAGTGAAACGGATCACCACCGAGAACCTCTGCCCCTTCAGGATTTTCACGGGGTCGACGGGGACCGTGTGGTATCCCGCCATGGGGAATTTGCCCTTCACTTTAGCTACGAGGGTTCCGCTCCTGGGCTGCCCCTCCGCTACATCTTTATACACATAGGCTATGAAGGAAGTATTGGGCACCAGGGTGTGGAACCCGACGGCTTTGAGAGAAAACTGAACCTTGGCCTTGAATATATTGGCCCCCCATGCCCTCGTTGAGCTAAATCCCAGGCCGGTGACGGCCCCCAGGGGATCGTACTGGAACAGGAGATTGTACTTCGTTGCGGCATCCACCGTGCTGAACGCCATGTAAGGCTCGATGGAGGTGTCGTAATAGGAAACATAGAAGTATCCTTTTTCTCCAAAGTCTTCCCCCCAGGTGTTCTTCACGATGAAGGCGCCGTCGCCCGAGGGCGCGCTGCCGTTGTAGGCCTTGAACTTCTCGCGACTGAAGTTGTCGTCCCATCCCACGATGGTGATCCCATGGTTGGTGCTGGACGATCCTCCGTAATAGTAGGCGTAGTTCGAGGAGTCATAGTAGGAGCTGCTGTAATACATATAGGCGGCTACACCCCCGTACTTCTTGACGATGGTTTTGAGCGAGTCGTTGTCTTCAGGGGTCGCACGCTCGGGAAGGAATACAGCCTCGGCAACGTGCTTGGCCGGCTTCGGGGCCGCCCTCACCGCAGCATGGGTGTAAGGATCGGCGGATTCCCTGATGGGGCCGCTCCACCGGGCCAGGTAAGCAGCGGCCATGTTGAAATTGCCGCCCTGGCAGGGGGTCTTGTCGAAACCATGCGTTTCGATGAGGTTTTCTTCGGAAAAATCCCAGGTCTCTTTGGGCATGAGGCGGGATTCCAAGGAGCCGTATGTGGCGAAGGCCCAGCAGCACCCGCAGCTTCCTTGATCCTTGACGGAAGTGACACGGTTCTTCTTGCGCAGATCATAGGCCGATGGAAGGGCTGCGGTCACGAATTCCATGGATTTCAAGACCTTTCTCGGAAACTCCACCGGAGGCGGTACAATTCCCGGTGGAAATTCCCCTGCCTTGAGAATCTTGGCTTTTCCGAACTCCACATCCTGGAGGTACTGCTCAAATGCAGGGCTCCAGGGAGCCAGGGAAGGCTCTTCCTGGGCCCGGACCGCGGGAGCGAGGAAAAACAGGGTTGCAGCCAGGTACAATGAGACGAGGGTGGTTTTCCGCCATGAGCATTCCTGCCGGTCGACGCTTTCCATCATGGAGATCTCCTTGCAAGAGTTCTGTTCCGAGGGCGGAAACGGGTTCATTCTCAGCTTCGTCCACCGATTTCGACCACTCGATATAAAAACTTCGGACAACCGGCACTCATTATGAGAAGTGGGTCTTGAAAAGCAAACTCTTTTTCATTGGGAGGATTTTTCCACCCTGGGATGGCGCCGTCAAAAACTTGTCCAACTGAGCCGGGGTCTTCCCGGGAGTGGGCAGCATCCGGAAGCTGCTCCGGTCGAGGAGGATGCCGAGCCTGCTCTTCAATCCCTCTTGATCCCGGGCAACCCGGGTCATCCGCATGTTTTTCAACCATCGAGCGGCGGCATGAAACAGGTTGGCACATTAATTGGAACCGTTTCGCCCGTGGAGAACTATATGCCGACAACCTTTCAGCAAGAAGGGATTGCTTCCATGCTCCATATACCCGGGTTGGCAAGAAACCATGAGGTTCCTCGGCAGGAGGCCGTTCAACAGGAGATGCAACCGAAGAAACCCTTTTCGAGGGTGTTGTCTTCCGAGCTTCCGGACGGGACGGACCTGGAAAGGTTTTTTGACTTGGTTCTCTCGGCAAAAACTGGGGATTCAGCCGATCCGCCCATGAAATTCGGCATTGCACAAGCCACTCTTCGGGAATATGACCCTACGGGCACCATCGCCGGGAGCGTCAAGGAATTGAACGAAGAGAAGGCCAGGAAGATTTATACGAGGATCTGGGAGCGCGCCGGCTGTGACCTGCTGTCCGATCCCATCAACCTCATCCACTTCGAGAGTTTTCTTCAGCATCCCAAGAAGGCCATGGAGTTTCTGGCCCAATCCAGGGGGGACGTCCAGGCGTATTTACGGCTGAGAGACCGGGAAGGGGGCGCGGGCCCCGGGTTGCGGACGGCGGACGCGGTTGCAGAAAAGCTGCCGGCGCTTACCGGTGCCCAACGAGAGATTTACTACTCTCGTCCTCCCGCGTCCTTCGACCAGCTGAATTCGGCCGGGAAGATCGCCTCCTACCGGAATTCCTCCGACCGGGATTTTGACACGGCGGTGGCATTCGTCATTCAACAGGAAGGAACCAGCTTGATTTCCAACGACAACGGTCATGGTCCCTCGCGATTCGGCATCCTCCAGACCACCCTCCGACAGCTGGATCCCAGGGGCAGGATTGCCCGGTCCGTGGTGCAGTTGGACAAGAAAAAAGCCAGGGAAGTATATCGCCGCATCTGGAAAGATTCCGGTTGTGACAAACTTCCGTATCCGATAAATATCCTTCACTTTGACACAACCGTACACCGTCCCAAGACAGCCCTGAAGGCCCTCAGGGCAAGCGGGGGGGACCCCGAGGCTTATCTGCGGGCCCGGCAGGCATCTCTCCGGGCACTAAAGAGCTATCCCAGGTACGCCAGAAACTGGGAGGAGAGGATGAAATCGCTCGCCGATCTGGTCAAGGGCTAGGACACCAGGTTGGCGGGAAAGCCGAGGGGCTGGTTCGAGGACACCTGCGTGGGAAGCCCGCAACGGCGACGGCCACTGTCGAGGAGCTATGAGAAGGGAGAGGAAGAAATGGTGTGGCTGGCCGCATTGGGCGGGTTCCTGGGAATTGCTTTTGCCTTCTTCGTCACACGACGAAGGAGGGGCTTTCGAAAGAAACTTTTGCAGGATCTCGAGCACCACAGGCATCAAGGCACTCTGAAGTCTTTTGTGATGCAAATTCTTCAGGACAAAAAGCCCTGGCTTGTCTCCTTGTCCTGGGTTCGAAAACCCTTCTCGAAAGAAATGAACCTGGTGGTCGAAACGGCTGCATGGCTGCTGGGAGTTATGGCCCTGGTGACTTCCATCAGCAGTTTCGATCGCGTATTCAAGAGCGCCGGGCAGGGGGTGGGAGTCATCCTGTTTCTGGGAGCTGTTCTTGCCTATATCCCCAGCGAGAGGTTCTTCACTCGGCGAATTGATGAGGAAATTGACACGGTGTGGAAGGAGATGGAAGAAGCCCTGTCTGGGAACCGCCTGGAAGAGTATGTGGAGAGTGCTGCAAACCGGTGGGTGGGCAAAGGCGGGTGTTGAACCGCGGCACGCGGGAAGTTGAGACCTTCCCTTCACCACCTTTTGCCCCGTGGAGCTGCAGTTCCCTGGCGTCAGAGCCGCAGGACCTGTTCGGCCATGGAAGTGATCGCTCTGGCGGCTTTCGACTGCGGGGAGTGTTTGAGGAAAGGAACGCGCTCCCTGTTTGCTCTCACCACAGCTTCATCCAAAGGGATTGCTCCAAAATAAGAGGGGGAGAGATTCAGAAAGTGCCTGACGACTTTTGCCACGTTGTCATAGGTGCGACGGCCCTCCTTTTCATTGGTCACCAGGTTGAGGACCAGATGGAAGGCGTTTCGCCGGTAGTGCTGGGAGAGAACTTTGATCAGGGCGTAGGCGTCGGTGACCGAGGTGGGGTCCGGGCTCAAAACGATGAAGCTGTAGTCGGCGAAATCATTGAACCAAAGCACCGAAGGCCCGATTCCGGCTGCCGTATCCACGAGGACGAAGTCGAAGTGAACGGAGATGGCTCGGAGGATCTCCTCCATCTGTGCCTGGTCCTCGGCTCCAAGGTTCACCAGTTCGGGCACCCCGGAACTGGCGGGCAGGACCCAGAAATTCGGTTCCACGTTGAGGACGGCTTCCATGGGATCGCTGCCGTTTTCCAGGATGTCACGGATCGTGCGTTCCACCTGGATGCCCAGAAGCACATCCACATTGGCCAATCCCAAGTCTCCGTCAATCACCAGGACTCGCTGTTGCTTTCTTGCCAGAGCGAGCGCCACGTTGACGGTAAAGCTTGTTTTTCCGACACCGCCTTTCCCGCTGCTCACACAGATCGTAATGGGAAAATTCCGCGTTTCCATGTTCCTGCTTTCCTCACCTGGACCCCATGAACGGATGAGCCGCCGGGTCACGGCCAACGAGTGATGAACAGCGCCGCCCTCTCTTTTGCGGTGATTTCCGTGGCAGGTCTGCCGGCATCTGCATCCCGACAGCAGACCATGTTTCGCCCCTGGGCTTTTGCCTGCAGAAGGAATCCATCGGTCCTCCGGATAAACTCCTTCACGGTAACCGACACGTTCTCCCCCATACAATAGACATCCACCCCGAAGCTGGCCTGCAAAGGGACTGAAATGCCCTCATATTCCAGGGGAGAATTCATGATGGCGACACGCAGCCTTTCGGCAAGCCGAACGGCGTGACACAAGCGGGTTGCCGGCAGCACGACCGCGAATTCCTCCCCACCGTAGCGACATGGAATATCCAGGCGGCGCACATTTCCCCGCAGGATTCCCGCCACCCATCGCAGGGCATCGTTGCCGCACTGGTGGCCGTGAACGTCGTTCACGGACTTGAAATGATCTAGATCGATCATGATGAGGCCCGTGGGAAGTCCTGTCCTGCGCGTGCGTTCCATCTCCTGATCCAGGGCTTCCATGAAATGGCGCAGGTTGAAGAGCCCTGTGAGGGGGTCCCTGTGCAAAAGCTCGGTCAACCGTTCGCACTCTCGACGCAACTCCTCGACGGTGGCCAGAACCGCACAGTCCTGAATGCCCAGAACGCAAGAACGATCGGTCTGCCGCGTGGAGGAGCGAGGTTCGTTCCTCTTGGGTCCCGGGTCTGGATGCGACTGGTTGGAGAAAGCCGTCGATCGCTTCGCCATCATTCCCTCAATAGGCATATTCGGAGGTTTGGTTCCATCGGGGCTCATGCCCGAGGACAAGTTCTCGATACTGCTGCGGAGGGAAAGGTCTTCCTCATGCACCCTGCTCCTCTTTGGAATGGCTCAGTTTTTGGGGGATGAGCCATTATTAAAACGTATTCATATTAAGGGAAAACCTCCGAAAAGCGAAGATCAAAATTCCAGGTCCCCGGGACTTTTCCAGGAGGAGATCCGGGAGGATGCGCCGGAAAGGCCGCAGGTTCCCCCTTAAGTTTAGAAGTGGCTCGACCCGTCCCAGCAGTGGGTGCACAATTTCTCCTTGGGCATCCCGATGGAGGCGACAAGGTCCTCCAACCGCTGGTACTTGAGGCTGGTCAGCCGAAGCACTCGGCGGATTTCCTCGGTCATGGCCAGGTTTTCCTCCGAACCGTGCCGAACATAGGCCGCCAGGTCCGAGTCCTGACCGCCTTCCAACCGGTGGATGATCTTTCGCCCAACCAGGTCGAGGGTCGAGCGGGAGGTGGAGAAATTGAGGAACTCGCAAGGGTGAACGATGGCTGGACAGGCCGGCCTCAGGTGAACCTCCCGGGCTCCGTGGCCGAAGAGGACCTGGATGTTGTCTCGGAGTTGGGTCCCACGGACAATGGAGTCTTCGCAGAAAAGAAGCCTTTTGTCCTGGATCAGCTTTCGGATCGGGATGAGTTTCATCTTGGCCACGAGATCCCGGAGTTGCTGATTCTGAGGCATGAAGCTCCGAGGCCAGGTGGGGGTGTACTTCACGAAGGGACGGCGGTAGGGAATCTGCCGTTGTGTTGCGTATCCCAGAGCGTGGCCGATGCCCGAGTCCGGAATGCCGGCGACGTAGTCCACCGGAACGGTATCGTTGCGGGCCAGGGCGGCACCGCAGGTGTTTCGGACGATTTCGACGTTGATCCCCTCGTATTCGGAGGCGGGATACCCGTAATAGACCCACAGGAAAGCACAGATCTGCATGACCGATCCGGGCTCGATCCTTTGTTCCCATCCATGGGCGGTCATGAAAACCCCTTCGCCCGGTCCCAGGAACCGTTCGGTCTCGAAGCCCAGGTTGGGAAAGGCACACGATTCCGAGCTCACGGCCAGGGCACCTTCCCGACGCCCGAGAACCAGGGGCGTTCGACCCAGCCGATCCCGGACGGCGTAGATTCCTCGATTCGTGAGGAGCAACATGGAACATGAACCTCGAATGAGCGCCTGCACTTTCCGGATCCCGTCTTCGAAGGAGTTTTCCTCACAGATCAGCTTGGCCGCCATCTCCGTAGGATTGATGATCCCGTTGGTGGTACCCGAAAAGGATCTCCGCCGGTCGAACGCCGTTCGTATGAGTTCGTCCAGATTGGCGATCCTGCCGACGGTGGCGATACCGAAAGTGCCCAGGTGAGACCCGACGATGAGAGGTTGAGGATCTGTATCGCTGATGACGCCGATGCCGCAGTCTCCCCGAAACTTCGCCAGCTCCGGTTCGAACTTGGTTCGAAAGTAGTTGTTCTCGATGTTGTGAATCGACCGTTGGATGCCTTCGGCGTTGTGGACGGCCATCCCACCCCTGCGGGTTCCCAGGTGTGAGTGATAGTCGGTTCCGTAGAACAGGTCGGAAACGCAGTCCTCCTTGGAAACAATCCCAAACAGACCTCCCATATGTCCACCTTACAAGATCGAGTTCCCGGTTGGGCCGACTCCGGTCCCGGTCGACGAGCGGGGTCCGGCCCTGGTTCCTACCATGAAAATTCTCTCGGCGATATGGTTCACCTGAGAACAAATCAGCCCTCGGCTTTGTCGGGGGCTCGACAAAAGCCGTCGGAGATTCCAACCTCAACTGAGCGATTCCTTCTCTACGGTTGCGCTCGTCATACCGGCGAAAGCCGGTATCCAGGGTGTTGTTATAGAAAACCTTCCGGATTCCGACTGCCGCCGGAATGACGCCGGACCGCAGGCGCAATGGCTCAGATCAGGTCCAAATGAGCTAAACACTAGGGCACATGGCCCGCACCGGGGCTCTTCGGGTAATCCATACTTTTCCACTCGAAGAACACCGAGTAGTCCTCATTCCCCTTTACCAAAAAGAGGGGTGAAGAGTGAATGAAACGAACGGGTGCCGATAGGTTGAGGACACTTGCTCGATGAGGCGACCGTTTTCGATATCCATCGAGAGGGAACCCGGAACGGCAAGCCTCGCCTGTCGTATGACGGAGGAGAAGAGATCGTTCCTTATGAGATCTTCCAAAACAATCTCGATCTCTTTTCCAGGTCCCTCGGCTGTTTGCTCGGATACCCCCCGGGCCGCGGTTTGGAGATTCAAGGGCGTCGAGGATGGGCAGGAGCAGAGTCTTCGGTGGAAAGTACCCACCCCCTCGCTCGATCCGGCGCGACCGCCCGGAATATCCTCGGGAACGCCTGTCGAACCGCCAAAAACCTCGCCCCGGGATTTGTCAGGGGGTGTCGTTTTGCCGATAGTCGGTATTTCGGCGGCGAAATTCCTCGAGGGCACGCAGGATGTCCTCCTGGGAGATCTTTTTCCGGTCCTCGAGCAAGGCATTGAGCACCGCCTCGCGGATCACCAGGCGAAGATCGGAGCCGGTGGAGCCTTCGGTGAGGCGCGCCAGTTCGTCAAAATCGATTTCGGCATCCACCCTCTGGAGAACCTTCTCGAGAATCTTCCGCCTCATGGGCAGGTCGGGCAGACTGAAACTCATGACTTTGTCGAAGCGCCGCCAGGCCGCATGATCGAGCAACTGAGGGTAGTTGGTGGCGGCGATGAGCAGGACCCCGTCTTCGACGAGGCTCACATCGTCAATGGCCTTGAGAAGCGTGTTCACGGCACGCTTGATCGCGCCGTGGTCTTCAGAGGTTCTCGTCTTGGCGACGAAATCGAACTCGTCGATGAAAAGAATGCATGGACTCAGCTTCTTGGCCAGGACAAACACCCGGTCGATATTCTTGGAGGTTTCTCCCAGGTAGTGGCTGATGGTCATGGAGAGCTTCACCTCGATGAAGGGCAGGCCGAACCAACGGGAAAGACCCCTGGCCGCGGAAGTCTTGCCCGTTCCCGGAGGACCCACGAAAAGGATCTTCCCGATTTCGTGAAGGCCGATGAATTTCAGATATTCCCGGTATTCCAGGGCCTTGCCCGCCTTGGCGATTTCCTCACGCTGAGCCTCGGTAAGCACCAAATCCTCAAGCCGGTCTCTCATGGCGTCCGGCATCTTGATGGTCACGAGTTTGAGGAGGTCCTGCACATCCTTTCCCTCCTCCCACAACTCCTCGATTTTGGACTCGGCACCCTCGGGTTCCGGCCGAACAGGCCGGTTGGCTACCCTGGCTTCGATGTAGCTGACATTGGGATCGAACTTCTGATAGTAATGAGCGAGAACCGGGTTGCACTGAATGACACCGAGAGTATCGCGCCCCCCAAACCACCTGGCTCCCATGTCGAAGTCCGTGAGCCGGATCTGGGAGCCGGAATCCTCGACTTGTATGAAAGGAAGCATTTTTAAGAGGTCCGATGCGTTCTCCACGCCATAAATTTTCTTCACATCCTGGGAGGTGACGAGAATCGGCCGGTCGACGCCCTGGATGTCAAAGTCCAGGTAGTGAGACAGGATCTTCGGGGGAAGGTCGTTTTCGGTAAGGTTCGAAGACTGGTTGTAAATCTCGGCGGTAAGCAGGAGTTCCACGATTTGCAGGACGTCGGGATTTTCGGCGGTCATGTTTGCGACTCCAACAATCAGGGGCATTTGATCGGTGCATGAACGGTCGGCCGTCGGGAGTTCGTCCCCTTGTGAAGCACGGTCCATGGCCGAGCGATCGGACTGTATGTCGAAATAAACCCCCTGTCAATGTAAACTCCGGACCGCCTCCCTGGTGAGAGTCGGCGCAGGAGCCGGGGGCCGAGAATGCGGCGAAGCGGTTTCCCAGCCTCGGTCCGCCCGTGAATACAAAAATTACTTTGGTGAGACGGCAAACGGTGCTATTTTCTTACGCGCTCAATTTGAAGATCACCGGGCTCATACCTCAGCGGTCCCTCTTTCGGAGTTTGCGCGGCGTCGGTAGATGGAGGCTTTCTCAACCCACGGCGCACCCATGGAAAGGCACGGTACCACCCACCACCCCATGAGGACGACGACTACAGGAGCAGGAGAGTTTTGTTCGGGATGAAGCAGGACCAACCCGGCAAACAGGTCGAACAATTATTGGAAGCCCTTGTAGCCGGAACCCTTCCCAAAGGCTCGGATGGAGCCTCCATCTCGCTTCTGGTCCAGCAAGCCAGGAGCTTCGACTGCAAGAACACGCGCGTTGTGGCGTTTGGAGGCGGGACGGGGCTTTCTACGGTGGTGGGCGGTAATTCCCAGCTAGATGCCTGGCCCGACAATCCATTCATCGGCCTGAAACAGGAGTTCCCATTCCTCGATGTCGTCGTTTGCACCACCGATGACGGGGGATCCACAGGTCTGCTTTTACAGCAGCTGCCCCTCATCGGAATCGGCGACCTGCGCAAGTTGCTCCTGTCGTTGATGCTCGAGCGCGAACTGCGATCCACCTACGACATCGACGAAGTAGGGACCGGGCAGCTCGTTCGCCTCATCCACGGCGTCTTCAATCATCGTTTCTCTCCCGATCACCATGATTTCCGATATGTCTCAAATCCGCTCCTGGTCGTTCCCGACAACCTGAGAAGATCGTGTCCCGAATCCCTTGCACGGTTGCTGCGTTCGCTCGGCCGTTACGTCACCCCTCGAGGAGACGGGCCGACCATAAAGCCTGGAGGCCACTGCCTGGGAAACTTGATTCTCACGGCGGCCATCTTGAGGGAGGCCTCGAGCGATGGGACGGCTCCTCCGGGTCTCGAGGCCGTCGAGAGGGGGATCGATACCATCGCCAGGGCCATCGGTGTGATTCCCGGCCGATTGCACCCGGCAACGCCGACCCCCGGTCAGCTCGTGCTGCGATACAGCAACGGAGTCGCCGTTCGAGGGCAACGAAAGTCCGGCATGTGCCGTCGGGACTTCCCCATTGACCGTGTGGCCGTGGAATTTTTCGGCGACCCCGTCGTGAGTCCGAATCTTTGCAAAACCATACGGGAAGCGGATCTCATCATATTCGCCCCGGGAAGCCTCTACACCAGCATCCTGCCGATTCTCCAGCTGCCGGATATTGTGAACGCCATCAAAGAGAATCGGAAAGCCCTGAAGGTCCTTGGAGCCAACTTCTGGATCCAGGAGGGAGAGACCGACATATCCCGGAGAGGCAGGAATCGTGGGTTCCATGTGTCCGAGCTGGTGGAAGCCTACGAGCAGAACGTCCCCGGGGGAGCGGAGGGCCTTTTCGATGTGGTGTTGAGCGCCAATCTGGAACACGTCCCCGGAAACGTGCTCAGCAACTACGCATTGGAAGGCAAGAGCCCCATATACCTGGACCGGAACCGGCTGACGAAGTTTCGAGTATTGCCAATGGAAGTCACTATCTACTCGAGACAACGATTGAGAGCCGCTCATGTCATACACCATGATCCCCAAAAATTTGCTCTGGCCGTTCGAGGGCTGGTGTTCGCCCACGAACGGTTCAACTTGAAGCGTGAGCCCTCCTCCTTGGTGAGCCCCGGACGGTCACGGCCCCGCGCACCCGCTGCTGCGCCGACGCTTTGCGCTTACAGGAAGGCTGTGAGCGATATGCTGGAGGGGAAGCGATTTTACCCCACGAAGCTTCGAGAGGTGTTCGAGGAGGTTGTTTGGGAGAACCGGGACATCCGATTGGGTCATCTCAAGTTTTTCCGAGGGATGCAAATCATCTCCCCGACCAGGTGGAGCCGGAGTAACGAGTGGGACAATGTCCTGGGCTATTATGACCCCGAAGACGGCCTGCTCAAACTCCATGAACAGTTGCGCCACGAGCCTGAACGGTTGAAAGGAAACCTGCTGATCGCCCTGGGGGAATCGTTGCTGGGGCGGTATATCGAAAACCGTCGCTGGATCGATCAGAAATCGGGTGGGGAATGGGGTGCTCGCTGCTATGAAATCAGGCTGCGTGCGGAGAAGACACGGGAATGCTTCCTGGACGATGCTCAGCTGCGGACCTATCTCTTCCTGGCCCGTATGGTCCCCAGCCCCCGTGACCCAATGATTTACCGGATCACCCTCAACGGCGACGAAGGCTTCATTCCTCCCGGCCTCCTGTTCGGTCTCCTGTACGCGTGGTACCTCAATAATGAGTACGGGCAAGTTCTGGAGTACGAGATGTCTCTGTTGCGCTGGCCTCCCCACAAGCTTATTCCTTGCCAGCTTCAGGAGCGCAATCGCAAACAGGCCCTTATCGATTTCTTTCGGAGGGAGGTATTCGAGCATGCGGATTAGGGAGAGAACGTGGTTTGAAGCCGGGGATCGTGAATCCGTTCTCGAAGCGGAGGAGTGAATGGAACTCAAGCCCAGAAGCCATCAGAAGATTGTCGAACTCCTGGAAAAGGGGGTGGATATTCCAAACCCTTTGACGTTGGACATCGGGGAGGAGGTTCGAACGGAGAACATTTCCGGCAACGGCGTCAAAATCCATCCCGGCTGTCGAATTTATGGGAAGGAAACCGTCATCGCCCAAGGTGCCAAGATTGGGGCAGAAGGTCCCGTGACCATCGACAATTGCCAGGTCGGCCCCAGAGTCGAACTCAAGGGAGGATATTTCAAGGGATCCGTCTTCCTTGCCGGGGCCAACATGGGATCGGGTGCTCACGTCCGGGATGCCTGCATCCTCGAGGAAGAGGCCAATGGGGCGCACTGCGTGGGATTGAAGCAAACCATTCTGTTTCCGTTCGTGACCCTGGGGAGCCTGATCAACTTTTGCGACTGCCTCATGGCAGGAGGGAAAAGCAGGAAAGATCACAGCGAGGTCGGGAGCTCGTACATCCATTTCAATTTCACCCCCGATGGGGACAAAACGACCCCTTCCCTCATTGGGGACGTTCCCAGGGGGGTGATGCTCAACCAGCCTGCGATTTTTCTTGGAGGGCAGGGGGGCATGGTGGGTCCCGTGAGACTGGGCTATGGAAATATATCCGTGGCAGGAACGATTTTGAGAAAAGACTGTCCCGAAGACCACAAAAAGATCGTCGGAGAAACCTACCCGGCAATGGTCACGGACTTCGAACCCCACCGGTATTCCAATCTCGGCCGGGTCCTCAAGAACAATATCCTCTACCTTGCCAATCTAGTTGCTCTCGAGTTCTGGTATAAGAACGTGCGTCGGCAATTCTTCTCGAGCATGGAATACGGCGACCTCTTCTACCGGGGTGCGCTCGACAAGCTGGGTCTGGCCAAAAAAGAACGCACCACAAGGCTCATCGCGATGGTGGAGAAGGTTCCTCCTTCCCATGAAAAATGCCGATGCCTCCAGGGGGCAGAAAAGGATACGTGTGAACTGCACGACCGGATGGGTGAGGTCTGCGATCTGTTTCGACAGGACTTTTCGGACCCAGGGGAGGTCGAACTCGCGGAACGTTTCCTGAAAGCCTTTGAGCAATACCGAATCGAGAATGGCGGAGAATATATCCAGGCGATCCAAGGTATGCCGAAAACCTTGTCCCAGGACGGCACCCGGTGGCTCCAATCCATCGTCGATGTCCTGTGCATACGGGCAGGAACACTTATTTCCACGTTTGGTCTTTTCTGACGAACCGGTTTTTCGAATAATCGATCAAGGAAGGAAAGAATATGGGCGTTTTGTTTGGTACAGACGGAATCAGAGGGGTGGCAAACCAGTATCCGATGGACGCGACCATGGCATTCTCGGTGGGTCAGGCGGTCACCCATGTGCTGAAACGGAATCATCATCGAACACGGATCATCATCGGAAAGGACACGCGCATTTCGGGCTACATGCTCGAAAGCGCTATCCTGGCGGGCATCACTTCCATGGGAGGCGATCCCTACCTGGTGGGGGTTCTTCCGACCCCGGGAATTGCCTTCATTACCGAGAGCATGCGTGCCGACGCCGGGATTGTGATTTCCGCTTCACACAATCCCTACCAGGACAATGGCATCAAGATCTTCGGCGGAAACGGGTACAAGTTATCCGATGAACAGGAGGAAGTGATCGAAGGGTTGATTCTCGAAGGAGACCTGCCCAAAAAGGTCCCACCCCCCCATCTGATGGGCCAGGCCTTCCGCATCAAAGACGTCCATGGTCGCTATATTGTCTTCCTCAAGAACACCTTTCCCCGCTCCCTGTCCATGGAGGGGATGAAGATCGTCATCGATGCGGCGAACGGAGCGACCTACCGGGTCGCCCCGGAAACCTTCACGGAGCTGGGTGCTCAAGTGGATGTCATCCACAACACGCCCAACGGCATCAACATCAACGACAAGTGCGGCTCCCAGCACACCCAGGACCTTAGGAAACGGGTC
>JAGPLX010000079.1 GCA_018053185.1 Syntrophobacteraceae bacterium | reverse complement strand
GCGACGGAAATCCTGCGGTACACGGATGAAGTGCGACGAGACCTATATGCCTCCCTTCGGGACAACGGCGCCGGTTCCGGACAAGTTACGCTGCCACGAAGCGCGGGGTCCTTGCTGGAACTCAACTGGTTCCTCCTGGACCCGGAGTGTCCCCTGATCGGCCGTACCATCGGCGAACTGAAGATACGCACCGAAACGGGGGTTTCCGTGGTTGGAGTCATGCGCGACGGGGTCCTCCACCCGAACCCAGGTCCCGATTTCCGCTTTGGCCCAGGCGACCTTATAGCCGTGATCGGCAAACGGGAGCAATGCACACTTTTTGAAGGATTTGCCGATCCCAGGGTTGCTTCCCCGTGGAGGTAAGAGGATGATCGAGGACACAAGGGCAAGAAAGGATCCAAAGATGCAAACCAAGAAAACCTCAACAAGACCGACGATGGCCTTACTGTTCGTCCTTCTGACGACCGTCCTGCTTTTCCCCGGCCCGGCCTCTTCCGAGGTCAAGCTGTTGAAGGGGCAGACTGTGTACACTCCCGCCTATTCCCACATTTATTACGGGGACCGAGAGCTTCCTTTCTACCTGACCGTCACCCTCAGCATCCGCAACACGGACCCGGCGCACTCCATCACTCTCGTGTCCGTGGATTACCATGATTCTGAAGGGAAGAGAATTCAGCGGTATCTCGAAAAGGAAATGAAGATCGGTCCGTTGGCATCGACCCGCTTCGTGGTGAAGGAGTCCGACAAGAGTGGTGGGTCCGGGGCCAGTTTTCTGGTCACCTGGAAATCGGACCATAAGGTCTGTGAACCGATCATCGAAACCATCATGATCAGCACCTCCACCCAGCAGGGGATCTCCTTCTCTTCCCGGGGACTTCCCCTCAAGGAGACTAGGGACTGACGACCGATGGCGGTCGAAAGGGGAGTTCCACTCCCGGCTGAAGCAGCCCGGGCACCGAAAAGCTCAAGGTCCTTCCCGGATTCCTGTCCACGGTCAATCATGGGGTGATCCCCTCGGAATTGCATGGGAGGTAGCGGGCTTTAGGACGAAGGCCAAGACGGTATACGATCCGACGGACGGCCTTCTCCCGGTTCAGGTTGGATGACTTCAGCGGTCAAAGATCTTCTGAAGCTGGTCCGCTTGGAGCTTTTCCTGCAGGGCGAGCATCAACAGGATTCTTGCCTTTTGAGGAGACAGATTGTCCGCAAAAACCGCCCCGGCTTCCTTGAGAGTCTTGCCGCCGCCTTGAAACCCATAGACGGGCAACACCCTTCCGTTGGGAACACGGGTGGAGATGACTACGACCGCTCCCTTGGCGATGGCCTCTTTGATGGCTTCGAACATGGGGATGTTGACATTTCCCCAGCCCAGGGCCTGAATGACGATTCCCTTGGCCCCCGCATCCACCGCCGCCTTGACCAGCTTTCCATCAGCTCCGCCGTACATGCTGACAATTTCCACGTAGGGAAGAACCTCACTGGTCAGGGGGATGTGCTGTCTGCGAAGAGGCGTCCGGTAGAAGATCACCCGGTCGTTGTCCGCAGTTCCCAGGAAGCCGAAATCCCCGGACTTGAAGGTCTCGACGTCCGAGGTATGGGTCTTGGTGACCTCCCGGGCTGCATTGATCTGGTTGTTGAGGGCGATCATGGCTCCCTTGCCCTTGGCATCGGGTGAGACGCAAATCCTGGCGGCGTTTAGAAGGTTTCTCGGACCATCGAAGTCTCTTTCCGAGGCATTTCTCTGTGCACCAATGAGGACAATCGGTTTGTCGTTCGAAACCGTCAGGTCGAGAAAGTAAGCGGTCTCCTCCAGGGTATCTGTTCCGTGGGACACAATCACTCCAGCTACCTCGGGCCGCGCCAGGGCGGCTACCACAGCCTTTTGAAGTCCAATCCAACGCGGCGGGTCCATATAGTCGGAAGGAACATTCGAAAGATTCTGGACCTCGATACGGGCGAATTCCCCGATCTCGGGAACGGTGGACAGCAGGTCTTCTCCAGAGATGGCAGGGACCGGTGCCTTCTTGACGGGGTCGATCTTCATGGCGATGGTTCCTCCCGTGGCGATGAGACACACCACCGGGAGGTCCGCCCACGCAGAAAGGGGAAAGGACAGGACGCTCAAAACCACCAACAGGCGACCCAACACAAACCTCAATTCTTTGACTGATGCATTTTTCATGACGTTTCCTCTCTTCTTTGCATTTTCCCTTAGAGTCCCTTCCTCCACCATGAAACTCTCATGACATCGAGGGCCCCTTCCAAACACGGTCGTGGCTCTTCCTACAAGGATGTGCCTCCCTACCACCATTGATGCGGCGGGAACCAGCTCCGCCGGATTGTTCATGAGAACTTGTGTCGTTACAAGAATCGGTTATGAGGACCTAGCTGTGCCTGGAACCAGAGGCTACCGAAGGAGAAGGCGTCCACAGAGTCTCAGCCAGGAAGATGGAGCGTATTTCCACTAATGCCGCTTCAAGGCAGGAATCGGCAGGAGCTAAGAGATCAAAGATGAGAAGGCTGGGATCCAGTTTTTCACTTTCGACAGCAGGAGCCAGCAATTGTTGAACCATCGCCGGTAGTGACACCAGGTACCGATAGCTGTCGTCGATGGCGCGGAACTTTTCCGGGTGAAATTCGGGAGGATAGCGTCGTACCAGTCGCTGGTAAGCTGCCTCCACCGCTTCTCGGTCAGCATCGAACGGAAGATTCAAGTTTTGTAAGGCTTCTTCTCGGGTCATCCCTTCCTCTTTCGAAACCATGGAAACCTGCGGGTCTTTCGCCCCAATGCCGCCAGCTCTTGCAGGGTCCACCTCACTTTGTCCATCAGTGGTCGAACGGCCCCCTCTCCTCTTTCCATTCGTTGAGCAAGGACCTTTTCCAGGTGGATAAGAAAGTCAAAGTGTGGAAGAAGCGTTTTCGAGGGTTCCAGCAATTCATCCAAGAGTGGCCCCAGGATTTCCGTCGAAAGCGTGTTCAGTTCCTCCCGATGTTCTCGCATAAAAAGGAAGATCGCTTCGAGCTTCTCGGCGCGCATCATTCCAATTGCTTCCGCGAAGATGAAGGATGTAGTATTTTCCGTTACCTCCCTGAACCTTCTCAGCTCCATATGGGCACACTCCCACGCTGCCTCGGGGCGCAATAGATGAAGTGCATTGAGCCAGCGCAGGTTTCCCTCCAGAGTCAGTCGATCCTCCGGATAACAGCTCAGGTAAAGGCGAGGAACATCCAAAAATCTGAATTCGTTGAGGGCACTGAGTTCTCGGCGCAGGATGTCAAGATCCTCGTACCTCTCAGCTCCCACCAACTTTTTGATCCCGGCCGTTATCAGGCCATATTCAACCAAAGTGCAGAGTTGAATCCCAAAAAAACTAAGGAGCTCCCCCCGGTCCTGGTATCGGATCAGAAGAGGCCTGAGGAACCGTGCGACCGGATAGTAGAAGTCTTCCCATTCCTTGGCGAGCCATTCCATGTCTTGGGGAGTGGGCTCAGGCCATTGGTCAAGAAGTTTTTCCGCCCTCCCACGCAAGCCGGAATCTTGGGCGGAGGAACCTGCCAGGAGAGCCAACAAGCCCATTCGGGTCCCTGCACAACCAGCATCGATGGCTTCCCTGATTATGCTCAGAAGTTCATCGCTATCGTCCATGACACCGAGAGTAAAGTTGAGGTCCCGTAAGAGAATGGGCTCCATGACCTGCACCAATTCCCTCCTCTCACGCGAGGTGATGGTGGGAAACCGACGGGAGAACTCCTTGAGAATGCTCCGATGCAGGAGCAGAAGTGATCGTGAGAGGGTCGCCTTGTCGGGTTGTTCCGCTTGCGAGAATTCATCGTCGTCGAAAAAACTCGGGTTCATGTAGTCCGGCTTATGGTGCCCATGGTCCTGAATTCTCAGTCTCAAGCCTTTCAACAAAACAAGTTTCTCCTCGAGGCTCAGCCTTCTCACCTTCCTCTCGAATGACTGGAAACTTTGCCCATCTTCTCCCACCCACTCGCCGCGGTGGATAAAAAGCCTCCTTTCAATCTCTTGGATCTTTTCGCCGGCAAGCTTGGAGAGAAGAAAGGGAATCCTTATGACCAATTGGCTGGCTTGATGGTTCCCGACCTCGGGCGCCAATCGCCGGCACAGGACAGCAAGATTATGGACAAAAGGATAAAGAAGAATGTCGTAGAGGGCTTGAGGCATTTCTTGGGCGAGGCGGCTCAGTTGTTTGTCAAACATCCCCAGATCCAGGAGGTCCAGGCCCTCCCATCCTCGAGCAACAGCAGTTTTCTGGTTGAATCGGCGGGCACGGGCGATCATCATGCCCATGTAACTCACACGTTTTCTCAGGGACGCCGTAGGAACCAGAGCGGCTACCTGTTCAAAATATCGACGGGTAATTTTCTCCGGCTTCCGGACGAAGGTGGCCAACAATTCCCGCAGCTTGTTCCCGTCCGGACACGAAGAAACGGCAGAGATGAATCGAGACCTGAGCTTTACGGCCTCGGGGGTCAATCCCTTGGGGTCTGAAACCTCCCTCGGGGAACTTCGACCTTCCTGGTAGCCTTTGATTCCCATCAGGAGCCGAAAGTCGGGGGTAGCAGGCAAAGTCTTGAAAGTGTCCACCTCCCGGCAGAATCGATCGAAGGCGGCCTGTTGCAGCAAAGCCCGTCTAATCACGGCATCCCAGGCTCCCCAGTATTCCTTCGAGTTCTGGGAAACGAGCCCTTCTTTTTCCAGGAGGCGCAGTAGCTCCCAATGACGGCCCGATCGGCCTAATTTCTCGATGTCTCTCCGGATGCGTTTCTTCTTACTCACCGGATTCCAGTTCCTCCTCGGCCTGTTCCATCAGCTCCAGCAGTTGCTCCTCGAGCTCGTCGACCCGTGCATCCTCCGCCCCCGAGCGAATGGCCGATTCGTAGTCCCCCACCATTTCCCGGATCTTCCCTCTCAGACTCCCTTCCAAACGCTTGTCGGCACCAAACCTTCTGGCCTTCTCCGCAATGTAATTCACAGGGGATGTGTCCGATTCGGTTACCGGAACATCCGACACCTTTCGGTTGCGAATGTCCAGGGTCACCTCTTTGCGGTTTTCAAAACCTTTCTGATCCACACAGACCCGAACAAGACCATCCCGATCGTAGGCAAATTCGACCACCACCGGAGAAAAGGCGGGTGCGGGCTTCAACGGGTAGTAAAAGCTCCCCACCAATGTGTTCTCAGCACACGAAACACTCTCTCCCTGAAATACCTCGACTTCCACACCGGGCTGATCGTCCGACACGGTACGATAAACCTCGGCCCGGCAGGTCGGAATGCGCGTGTTCCTTCGAATGATGGTGGAAAAATAGTCCGGTTCCCCGGTTTTCGGATTCACTACATCCAAGGTCTTCGTTCCCAGGGAGTGGGCTGTCACATCCAGCAGAATTTGCCCGACGAAGTCACCGGTAATGAGCCCTCCCTGAATCGCGGCCCCCAGTGCGACACAAAGGTCCGGGTCCACGCAATGACCCACGGGTTGGTCGAAAAGTTCTGCCAGTGCTTCCTGGACAGCAGGCATTCGGGTCGCTCCTCCCACAAGAACGAGCTTGCCAATGTCTTCAGCCTTCAGGTGAGCTTCCTCGAGCACTTCTTGGACCTTGACCATGGTCCGTTGGATAAGGTCCTCGGTCAGCAACTGGAATTGCAGCCGGCTGATCTCGAGATCGAGGCTGAGGGGTTGCCTGCCCACCTTAGCCACGGCAACTTCATGAATCATCGTGAAGGGGTGATCGGACAATGCAATCTTGGTTCGTTCGGCGATATCCAGGAGCCGGACCTTCAGGGCGGTCTCTTCGACCAGATCTTCCTTGAGGGCCTGGTGTCTCAATTCCTGCATCAGATAATCTTTGAGCCGTTCGTCGAAGTCATCTCCCCCTAGGGCTGTGTCCCCTGTAGAGGCCAGCACCTCTTTGATTTCGCCCTTGATCTCCAGGATGGAGACATCGAAGGTTCCTCCCCCGAGGTCATACACCAGGATGTAGGGGGACGGGGATTCGGTCGAGGAGGAAATATGATCGTAGACCAACGCCGCAGCCGTTGGTTCGTTCACAATACGCAGCACCTCTAGACCCGCCAGTTCACCGGCTCGAATGGTGGCCCGGCGTTGGGCGTCGTCGAAGTAGGCCGGGACCGTGATGACCGCCTTCTCGATCGGTGCGCCCAACACTTCGGAGGCCTGTTCCACCAGGTGTCGGAGGATGTAGGAGGAGATTTGCTCAGGAGAAAAGCTCCTTCCACCGGCGCTCACACTCATGTCTTTGCCCATCAACCTTTTGATGGACGTGACGGTATCCCTGGGAAACGCCGCCCGACGGTTCCTGGCCTGCCGCCCCACCCAGCGGTAGCCGGTTTCGGGATCGAAGCTCACCACCGACGGCAGAACGGCCGCCCCTTCCTCGACCTGGATGGCGGTAGGAATTCCATCTCGGAGGTAAGCGATGACGGAATTGGTCGTACCCAGGTCAATACCGCAAACCAAAGGTTTCATGAGGGTGCTGCTCCTTCTGAAATATGAACCGAGTCTTCGACCGTGCCGACCACTACCTTGGCGGGTCGAATGACCTTGCCGTCTTGAAGGTACCCCGGCTGAATCACCTCGAGCACGTCCAGGGAATGGCTCCCAGGGTTGCGGTTGAACACGGATTCATGGATCCTGGGATCAAAGGGTACCCCTTCCTCAAGAATTATCTGGAGATCCATGTAACCAGCAAACTGTTCCAGTTTCTTGAAAACCATACTTAAAACATGAACGTGCTGGCGAGACATGAGTCCCGGATTTCGGAAGGAATGTTGAAGGTGGAAGACCGCGTCGCACAGTTCGAGAAGAGGTTTGTTGACCTGGTGCTCCCTGGACGCAAAAGCCTCTTGGTCCCGTCGCACTTCCTCGATCAATACCGATTGCCTTCTGAGCAACTTTTTGAGAGCCTGGATCTCTTCCAGCAGAAGACCTTCGAATTTTTTCTTCTCATCCCTTCGATGCCAAATCCATCGGAAACTATCAAAAATCATGTAACATCCCCACATGACTGGGAAATTCGTTCTACAGCGACAGTATTCGGACATATGCCGATGAACGGAGGTTTATCCCCGAAGAGAGATCAACCATAGCATAATCAAACTCCATTTCTCTCTCTCTGAGAGCCTGTTTTTAGAATTCTCTCACAACGAGGCCAATCGACGAAGCATAAGATGAATCATACTGATCCGGACCATGCTCTCACTAGCCCCGGTCAGATCCTCGTAATCCCTGCTGAAACGGCCGGAACGACCTTCAGCGCTCCGTGGGTCTGAAATGGGGCTTTGCTCGTCGGCTTTCTTGGCGAGACCTTCGGGCATGGATGGGCAGGAGCACCGAAGAGAGCCATGCGGGTCCGGAAGGAGGTACAGGGAGGAGGGCTCCCTGCCCACCTCCCCGGAGTGCCTTGCACCAGGCCCCATTCCAGATCACGCCCGACGCCGACCAGGAAAACGCCTATCTTGGGTTCAACCCGTCATTTCGGCGCGAGTCGTAATCCAGAAGGGGTCTGAAAACCGGTTTCCGCCGGCATGATCCCTCATCCTCCGGATAATCCGCGGGGGGAAACCAAGGGTATCGTCGTGCGGATGTGGACTAATTCTGGCTTGCCTTGTCCAGGTAGTCGAAAATGTCTTTGACGGTACGAATCTTTTCCGCTTCCTCATCGGGAATTTCCAGATCGAAGGCTTCTTCCAGAGCCATGACCAGTTCCACCACGTCCAGGGAATCGGCCCCCAGATCATCCACCACGCTGGCTTCGGGAGTGACGATCTCTTTGTCGACGCCCAACTGGTTGGCGATGATATCCACCACCTTGTTCCGCTTCTCCGCCATATCCATGATTTCCTCCTAGGGTGTTCTTGTCGGGAGAGATTCGGGCTTCTTCACAAATCCGTAGAAGAGTACCTCCAGCACGGTCGGGAGGTCGTCCACGAGGGAGTAGGAACATTCACGGGCCAACCATTTCTGAATGACACCGTGACTGAACCCCATCACCCCGTAGAACACGGTTTGGAAGTCCACATCCTTAAAAAGGCCCTGCTGGCTCGCTTCATACACTTTCCTCTTCAGGGCGGGCAAGCGCCGCATCACTTTTTTCACGTACAGATCCTGAACCTGCCGTCCCACGTCGAGGCGTTCCTGAACAATGACCCGATAAAGGCGTTGATTCCGGTCGAAGAATTCGAAGTAGACCCGAAGGTATTTGGCGATCATGGTCAGCACGTCGTCACTGCTGTTCAGGGCTGCATTGGCATCCCGTTCCAGCTCTTCCAGGCGCAGCCGCACCAACTCGTTGAACAGGGTCTCCTTGTTGGAAAAGTGACGGTACAGGGTCCCTTTTCCCACGCCGGCGCGTTCTGCGAT
>JAGPLX010000078.1 GCA_018053185.1 Syntrophobacteraceae bacterium | reverse complement strand
TTTTCATCCCGCGCCGCTTCCATCTGGAAGTCTTCCGGCCAACCGCCTCCTCCTCCCCTGGACCTGTCAATCCTGGGATCGGGAATCAAGTTCCTTCCGCCAATCTACTGGCAGGCAGGCATGCTTTTTACTGGCGCACGTGACGAGAGCTTGAAAGAACATACGGGGGTTTTTCCCCAGACCATGCGATCCCCAAAATCCACTCACCCTCTTTTTGTTCTTCAACCCCTCCGGAACCTGGCGCACCGAGTTTGCCCCTGTTCTTCCAAGGATTGGGGGTCCGCCAGGGTCATCCGGAAAGGGTGTGTCCTTCAATACACCGAACGGGTCATTGACCGGGACATTTTCCCGGTTGAATCCTGCAGCTTCAATCTGCCCATGGATCCGGAGTTTACCCGGCATCTTTTCTTTTTCGGACGGGTCCCTGAGGAATGCCTGGAGGTGAGGGCCTCATGAGGGAAGGGGCGAGCTGGAGCGAGTGGCTTTCCAGCCCGGATTGTCAGCCGGTCCTCAAGGCTGCGGCGAGATTTGTATACCGTATGGCCGCCGGCGTGAACCTCCCCCCAGAGCTGCTCCCCTGCCGTGATCCTCGAAACCTCCCTGAGGCGGAGCGGGAGGAATGCTTCGAGGCATTGGCCCATGAGTTGTGGATCTTCCTGCGCTCCCGGTCCGAAGAATGGATGCGTCGCATGAGTCTCTCCTCTTCACTTCATGGAAACCCCCGCACTCTCATGCTTCGAATCGGGCAGGAATTCTTTCGCCACCTCAAAGACCAGGCCCGCACATCCCAGGGGGATCCTAAGCGGGCCCTGTACCGAAAGGTCCGCCAGTTACTCGCCGATGAACCTTCCATTGTCTACCGGGCGACACGGGAGGGAGCGTTCTACGCTCTGGACCCGCGGGCGGAGCGGCTCGAGTCGTTGCAGCTGCTGCGCAGTGAGCCCTACGGTTCCTGGGAATCTCCCCTCTCCAAGGTGAGCCTCAAAGATCTTCCCTCCAAAAAGGCTCTGATTGAATTGGCCGGGTTCTTCTGGCACCGCGCCACGGAGCGGCTGGGAGGAGCCTTTTTCCTGCCGATCCGGGAGTTGGTGCATTTCATCAGCTGTCATTACCCTGGGTTTTCCCGACCGGACACTTTGTCCCTTGAGGCAATGAGCACAGGCCGCCCCGGCGAGGACGGCCCCTGTTGGGAGCCCGTTGCAGACTCGCCTCCCCCGGACACGGCTTTCCTGGAAAATCGGCTCCCCCTCCTTGCAGAACAGCTCGTAAACGGCTGGACCGTCAAAGAGCGTTTCGTTTTCGCGCTATTGCAGGGAGACGGAGTCGGGTTGAAGGAGGCGGCTGACAGGCTGGGATACAAGAGCTCTTCGGGGGTTGCTTACCTTTATGAGTCAGTGCGCACCAGCCTGAGGGACTTTTGTCTCCTCTGGCCGGGGCTTTCACCTCCGGACCTGGATGTTGAACTCTTCGAACACTTTGTGGTGCAGGTTGTCGCCTTTTGTAAGAAAACGGTCTAAGGCCGTAGGAATTGGACAGGAGGTTTGAGGTACAATGAAAAACGTAACAGCTCATGGAGGGATGGAGATGGCGGAAAGCGCCACCAATTGGAGTCGGCATCATGTCGGCATGTGAACCTTGGGAAGCTAAACTGGCCTGGCAGATCGCCCGGCAGGCCAGGGGCTGTCCGCCCGATTCGATTCTCCACGGGGAGGAGAACGACCAATTGTCGAACCATCTCTCACTGTGCCCCTTCTGTCGAGAGCTCAGATCCCGCAGTCTGGACGAAGCCCTCGAGGAGAGCGCCCTGGCTCGTGAGGTGAGCCGGCAGGAAACGGCACCGGCGCATACTCCGAAAAAACCCTCGCCGGGGGATCTATGCCGGATCTCCTCAAGGCTTGCGGGATGGGGCCCCAGGGGGCGCTATTACAACCCTCCGTCGGTGCTCGTGCTGGAGCTGCCCCAAGACCTCCCGGGTGTAGCAAGGGTCGCTCCCGTCTATGACGATCTATGCCTCGCTGGTCCGCGAGATGTGGCCCTCGGAAACGGTATCTTCGCAGAATCCTGGAACACCTTCTCCGTGAACGTGGACGCTCTCGAGTATTGTGGTTACTCGGTGGAGAGGGAGAGTGTCGAGGAGGTCCTTCTTACCGCGGCAGCCCCCTGGACGGATCTCGAACCAGGGACTCATCTGGAAGCCTTCCGAAGACTCGAGGTGGAAACGGCCGCATTTTTTGCTCTCCAGGTCTTTGACCACATCATAGACCTGGACCTGCGGGAAAGCAGGCCCATCTCCAAGCTACTCATCCTCTTCCCCGACTCCGGTTCCGTGAAAACCGCCCTCTCCAACCGACCGGACGTGCGCTTTCCGGAAGAATCCATGGATGTGCCGGCCACCCTCGCTCTCGCCAGGTTCGAAAAAACAGAACTCCCCCTGGCTGCCGCAGAGGACGTGGACCTGATCACGGCCAATGTCGCGATCATTCGAGGAAATGCCTTGGACTTCCGACCGGTTCTCTGTGAACTTCGGCATTACTCTTCCCAAGACGATAAGCTGGTTGTGGGCGGCAAGGTCCTTTCCCCTCTCCCTCTGGTGGATCGGGTCGAGCTCTACGGCCAGTGGACCCAAGAGGGGTCTCCTCCCCGCGAATGCGATCAGTCTTTCCTCGATGCTGCAACAGGCTTCTTTAGGGTCATGTTTCGAAACATGACCGAAGACGAATTCAAGTCCGGGCGCCTCTTCCTGCTGGTTGTAGGAACGGACGAACCATGAAGTGGTCCATTGAAGAACTCCTGGTGTGGAACCGTTATCACTGTTTGCAGGAACGAATGTCGGACGTCCTCGATCCCCGCGGGTTTGAATTCCCCGCCGACGAAGAAGCATTTCCGACCTTGTGGAGACACATCGAGAGCACCGTCAGGCCCCACCACAAACATGCGATGATCCTGGGAATTGCAGCTGCGGCACTCGCTCGAAGGAAATCCGCCCCGGACTGGTTTCCCACCGCCCTGGAACAGCACCTTCCCATGGAGCTCCTCGGTTTTCCCTTTTCCTGGCAGAATGCCCTGGAAGGTCGTTGGGCGCTCTTTCCCGTGGGTCTAGCCAATAACGAACACACTCGGCTCATATGGGCCATGATCGGGCAACTGAATATGAGTCCCCTCAAGCAGGAATGGCCCGGATGGTGGGAGACCCTGGCCGATCCCGACGCCGTCCGCGGCGTGCACCGTGCCATCCGGCTTTTGGTGGACCAATTCTCCACTTCCTTTTTCTTTTGGCCGGTACTTCCCCGGGCGGATCACCCCGTGGTCTTTGGAGGATCCCTCACCCTCCCGGTCTTCATGGCGGGTTGGGCAACAGCGCGGGGCGTCGGCGGTCGATCTATCCTATGCACGGGAAACATCCGAAAAGACGGTTCCATTGCCGAGGCCGGCTTTCTGAAACAAAAGGCCCAGCTTGCGTTCAGCCATGGTTTCCGAGGATTGCTTTGCCCAAGAGTTGCCCGCAAACCTGGGTCTCTCCCCGGCGGGCTGAAAATCCTGGAAGCTCCCCACCTCGAGGAAGCCTGTTTTCTCTGGGAACTTTTCGATGAGGGGGACGGGGGCGATCTCCGCAACGATTTTCACTCCCTGATGGACCCGGCCCGTCTGGCTGCGACGGTACACCTCCTCTCCGACCCAACCCTCCGATGGAGCGAATTTGGCGAACGATATCGAGGTGCGGTCCAGGAAATCTTGAAGTCGGCTGATCTGACTACGGATTTTATCCGGAACTTGGAAAAGCTCGAAGGCGACCCCCACATCTCGCAGGGGCGTTTGGAGCGGCTGCTGGAGCCCTTTGACTCGGATTGCCTCCAAAGTCTCGGAAAATCCCAAACCTTATCGGCGTTTAGGCTGGCCCAGATCCGAACGGCTCTGGCCAATCATCGGGGAAGAATCGACGAAGCTGAAGAGTGGACACGCATAAGCGCGGAACTGGCCCAAGAAGTGCTGCGATACCAGCAAGGGCTCGGGTGGAGGGCCGACCATTTGAATCATGACTTCGTGCACCGGCGTCACAACTATTACGACTTCCGAACGGAGCTCCCCGAAGCCCTACGCGAAACACTGGATAAGCTGGAGAATCTATACACCTTCCAAAAAAAGGAGCATCCATACCGTGTTTTGCCGTCTCTTGGCAAGCTGTACGGGACCTTGGCCCAAAATTGTGGTTTCTGCGGTCCCGAGTACCTGGAAGGTCTCTGCCGTTATGCCCTGTTGGCCCAGGAAGCTTTCGGCAAAGGCAGGGTCCCCGAGTACCTGTCGGATTGGCAGAGGCAGTTCTGCTACCTTTTCTATGGGCTCCTGGACGCTCAGGACCTGGAAGGGGCGGCGGAGATGCTTTCCATGTACCTGGGCGGAGAGCCGGGAGGGTTGAGCCCAAACGACATCCGAGCCTTCAATCCCTTTCAGCATACGGCAATGGCTCGTTTCTTTGCCGAAACCGGATCTCAGGCGCCGGAATACCGGCGGTGGCTGAACGATCACCTCACAGACCGCCCCTGCCAACATCCCTGGCCTCTTTGGCTCATGAATGCCGGACTTTGCCTTGAAAACCCCTCTGCCAGGCGAGAGGCTTTCACCAAAGCACTCGATTACTTTCTCGCACTGGGGCCTACGGCTCAGGTCATGGGACTCATGCCTCTGCAGCTCCTATGGAAGGAAGGACACCGTTCGGACCGGTGGGTGCGGGAAAAAGCAGGTCCGATTCTCGATCGTATCCGCTCGAGTTTTGGAGATCGGCCCCATTTTTCAGCCCTTCTCGTCTGTTCGGGATGGCAGGAAGCGCTCTTGACCGTCGAACGGCTCAAACCTAGACTCTTTCCCTTCACTTACCGGTAAATCGACCTTCCGACCCATAAGCCGTCGTCCTGCCCCGGTTTCAGGGTGGTGGGGAGCGACGACATGAGAGCATCGGAGGGCGCCGCTATACCGTCGAGTGGCCGGAAAATGAGGGGATATCGGAGAATCTGTAAAATGAAGAAGGTTGTCGAGGGAAGGCGATCATTGCCCTTCACCCATCCTGTGACTTACACCAACCGAACCGGCCGCATGCTGGTCGGAGCTTCCCGGAAGCAGGTCTTCAGGATGCCCGCTCCGAGTTCTCCTCGATCATCCCCCTCCCTTTCTCTTCCAGGAGAGCGACATGCCGGTGTTCTTCGGCAATGACGGCCCCAAGGATGTCCGCCGTCTCCGAAGGCAGGGAAAAGGAGAGGAGGATTTCGTAGAAGGTGATGGAGTCCTTTTCGAAACCCACGGCGATTTCCAGGAGGGCTTTTACATCGGGGACTGCGCTTAAATCGGTTTCCTCGAGGGAAAAGGCTCGGTCTTCGATAAAACTTTGGAGCAGCGCCCCCGAAATTCGGTCGGTCCAAAGGTCCTCGTCCCGGCGGCTCACCTCCCTCTTCATGCGATAGAAGGTTTCCCGGTGATTCACTTCCTCTTCGGCAAGAAATCGGAGGAGTTCCAGGATGGCGGGATCGGTCGCCCTGGCCATGGCTTCCCGATAGAACCGCTCCCCGTTTTCCTCGATCTGGATAGCTAGATCAAACACCTCATGGGCACTAAACATACATTCATCTCCTTTTTGCCGCCGAGTTTGCCGCCGGGCGATCACCGCCTGTAAACAGGCCCGACGCCCCCGATCATGAACCGGTTTCCTCGAATCTCTCGAAACCTTCGTCCCATGCTTTTCTCCACATCCTTCTTGCAGCGAGGACTATTTCCCATTATCTGAGTGGTGCACAAGCCTGGCAACGGAGACGGCAAATGCCTCCCGCCGGGCCGGGCTACTGTACCAACGCCAACTCTTCAATGCCAGGGGGTTTTATTGCCGATGAAAAGGGGAAATGTCCTTGCCGTGCTTTCCGAGGAACAGGAAGAAGAGGTCTTCGAGGAACTCATCCGCACGGAGAGCGTTACGATCGAACGCATCACCTCCAGGGCTCAGGCCAGCCCCGAAGGGTTTTGGTACGACCAGCAGAGAAGCGAGTGGGTCATGGTTTTGAAGGGAAGCGCAGGGCTGCGCTTCGAGGGAATCTCCGGAGAGGTGGTTTTGAGGGAAGGAGACTGGATCCATATCCCAGCCCATCGGAAGCATCGGGTGGAATGGACCTCTGGGAGTGAACCGACCGTGTGGCTGGCGGTTCACCATTCGTGAGTCGTGTCCCTTCGCGGTTGTGATCGCTCACAAGGCGGGATTGATTCATTGCTTTCACGCACCCTTTTCCTGGGGGCATGCGGGAGGAAAACATGGACAGGAGGGATCGTGCGGTTCGCTTGCTGACGGAATTGACCAACGCTCATGGATCGCCCGGAAGGGAGGACTCGGTTCGGCGCATCGTGCGGGGCTATTTCCCTGCAGCTGTTACGGACGGCATGGGGAACATTTTCGTAGAAAAGGAGGGTTCGGCATCGACCCCCCGAATCATGCTCACCGCCCACATGGACGAAGTAGGCTTCATGGTGAGGTCCGTGACCAAAGCCGGGTTGCTGAAATTCGTCCCTCTCGGCGGATGGTGGCCTCATACGGTCCTCGCCCAGCGGATGCGCGTCCTGACCCGCGACGGTTCAGAGCTTACGGGAGTGGTCGGGGCCAAGCCGCCCCATTTCCTGAGTGAAGGGGAACGGGACAAGGTCATGAAGATCGAGGACATGTTCCTCGACGTGGGCGCCCGGGATGAAGAAGAGGTTCGCGGGCTCGGAATCCAGCTGGGTGACACCATCGTTCCGGACACCTTCCTTACCCCCATGAGAAACCCGGACTTTCTCCTTTCCAAAGCTTTCGACAACCGCTGCGGGGTGGCTCTCATGGTCCAGGCAATCGAGCAGCTCGCGAACATTTCTCATCCCAACACGGTATGCGCGGTGGGAACCGTCCAGGAAGAAGTGGGAGTGCGCGGGGCCCGAACCGCCGCCTACGGCCTGAATCCCGACGCAGCCATCGTTCTCGAGGGATGCCCTGCAGACGACCTACCTGGAACCCCCGAAGAGGAACGGCAGAGTGCCTTGGGAAAGGGTGTCCAGATCCGTCTCATGGACCCTTCGGCCATGATGAACCGGAAATTCGTCGAGTTTGCGGTCGAGACGGCCCAAACCCATGGAATCCCTCAGCAGCAGGCCGTCCGTGGATCGGGGGGAACGGATGCCCAAGCCGTGCACGTTCACGGCCGTGGAGTCCCCACCCTCGTGCTGGGGGTCCCGGCCCGGTACATCCACACCCCGCACGGCATCATCTTCCTGGAGGATTACCTCGGTGCGTTGGACCTGACCCTGAAGCTGGTGGAAATGCTCGACCGGGAACGGGTGGACAGTTTCACCCGGTTCAACGACTGAGAACGGTGCATGGCAGGGTTGAAGTTTTTTCCTTGCCCAAGGTCGGAAAGTTTTTCATAGTAACCCGGTATTCTTCCTTGGATGACCAGTGCAAGCGGAAGGAAGAAGGAAAAATCGCCGGGGGGACAGGCCCCACCGGGTTTCAGTAAAACCGAAGATGGAGGATGAATATTCATGCATGGCCGATCGAGGTATCTTCTTTGGATCTTTTCCCTGTGTTTGGTGGTGAGCTGCGCCCACAGGGAGGACGCGTCCCGGCAGGTGTCCCAGCAGGCAGTTCCGCCGGCCGCATCTGCGGCTTCCGCAGCCAAGGCGGCGGTTCCGTCCGCGGGCTCCGCGCCGGCAATTCAGCTGGAGGAAACGAGTCATAACTTCGGCACCGTGTCCGAAGATCTCCGGTATGCGCACGGTTTCAAAATCAGGAACACAGGCTCCGGAGTGCTCGAAATCAAGAAGGTGCTCCCCGGCTGAGGGTCCAGCGTCGGCCGGTTCGACCGGACGATCCCTCCCGGTGGTGAGGGAACCATCGAAGTGATGCTCAATCCCAAAAGCTGTGTCGGTAGCAGCAAGAAGGCCATTCTGGTGATCACCAATGATCCCCAGAAGCCCCATTTCACCCTGACCCTCGAGGGCAAGAGCGGCTCCTGACGGATGACCGCTCAGCCGGGAGCGCACCAACCCCGGCAGGTTTCATGAAATCCCGGCCTCCTCCGCTCTCGATTCGGGGAGGGAAGAGGCCGATCCGGGAATACCGCAAAACCGTGTTGCACCGTCATGCCCTTTCCTCCCGGACTTGTTTCCCTCTTGACCTGTTCCCTCCCTGAAAGGCGGGATTCAAGCCCTTTGTGTCTCCTTCCGATTATTACTTTACAGGGAAAGGAGTGTCCAATGGAGATCATCGTCGGCACCACGCCTATCAAGGCTTCGCTTTCGCCTTCTCCACCGACCGGCGGCACCGTCACCATGGTCGAAGGGAGGATTCTCCATCAGAGGCCCTGCAGACGATCGAGGGGGGCACTTCCCCCGGGACAGCAAGAGCGGCGTGATCGTCGAAGTTCCCCGGACCCGCCCAACGGATGCGTGCTCCTTCTTCTCGTTTCCGATGGAAGCAAGCTTCCGAGGGACTTGGCCGGCGGAAACTACAGGGTCTTTCTCCGCCTGGTGCCGGTGGGGAATCCATAGCCGGTGGGGACAGGGGAGAACATGGCGCAGATCAAGTCGATTCATCTTTTTTATGCTTCGTC
>JAGPLX010000077.1 GCA_018053185.1 Syntrophobacteraceae bacterium | reverse complement strand
TCGGAAAGGTGCGCCAGAACTTACCGATCTGGAATCAGCTCAATCGGTAGAAAATTTACACAAAATGCTTGACACTACCTCGAATTCGCTATTCGTTTTCTCCATGTGCTCTCCCCTTGGTATATGGTTTACCAAAGTAGCTTGGCACACTTTCATGAAAGAGTCCAGCACTGTTTGGTGCAATTGCCCTGGCCCCCCTCTTGACCCCCCTCGGAATCCCGGCTATCTTCCGACTCCTTCTCCAACCAGGAATTTTATATCGAGTAAAAGGAGCAACACGGTGATCGCCATATTGGACTACCGGGCAGGGAATCTCGCCAGTGTCGAGAGGGCCCTACGGTCCCTGGGTTTTGACTGTCGAATCACCCATTCTCGTTCGTTCATCGACAACGCAGAACGAATCATTTTTCCTGGAGTGGGCGCTGCGGGCAAATCGATGAAAAACCTTCGTGAGCTCGGCCTGGATCAGGTTCTGCACGATCGAATCCATGCCGGGACGCCGGTTCTCGGCATATGTCTCGGATTGCAGGTCTTGTTCGACTTCAGCGAGGAAAACGACACCCCTTGTCTCGGTATTCTTCCAGGGACAGTCCGCCTTTTTCGCAAAGACATGCGCGATGAGGAGGGTATGAATCTGAAAATCCCCCACATGGGCTGGAACCATGTTCGTTTTCTGAAGGATCATCCGATATTCAAAGGCATTCCTGGCGACTCCGAGTTTTATTTTGTCCACAGTTACTACTCCGATCCAGCCATTCCCCAGCAGGCTGCCGCCGTGACCCACTACGGAATCCCTTTTGTTTCCGCCGTTTCCCGGGACAACCTGGTGGCTGTGCAATTTCATCCGGAAAAGAGCGGTCCGCCGGGCTTGAGACTCCTCGAGAATTTCTGCAGGTGGAACGGGTAACGGCACCAAGGGAGTCGGTATGCTGAGCAAAAGAATCATTCCCTGCCTGGATGTCCGGGACGGAAAAACCACCAAGGGAATCAAGTTCCTGGACAACGCCGACATCGGAGATCCGGTGGAGATGGCCCGTTTCTATTACGAGGAAGGGGCGGACGAAATTGTTTTTTATGACATCACCGCTTCCAGCGACAGGCGCCCCATCATGATCGAGGTGGTCCGCCGGGTGGCCGAGACCATTTTCATTCCCTTTTCCGTGGGAGGGGGGATCCGCACCCTGGAAGACATGAGAGAGGTGCTGCTGGCCGGAGCCGAAAAGGTCAGCGTGAACTCCGCAGCCGTCTTGAACCCGAACATTCTCCGAGAAGGAGCCGAAGCGTTCGGGAGCCAGTGCGTTGTGCTGGGAATGGACGTGAAGAGGGTCTTACCTTCTCCTGCGATTCCATCGGGCTACGAGATCGTCATCCATGGAGGCAGAACCAGCACCGGAATCGACGCTCTCTGGTGGGCCCGTGAGGCCGAGAGGCTCGGAGCCGGAGAGATCTGCCTCAATTCCATTGATGCGGATGGAACCCGGGAGGGTTATGACCTCACTCTCACCCGGCTGATTTCCACCTCCGTCCGTATTCCGGTGATTGCCTCCGGTGGAGCGGGGCTACCCGAACATCTGCTGGAGGTGCTGACCGAGGGTCGGGCGGACGCGGCGCTCATTGCATCCATGGTACATTACGGGACTTTCACCATCCGTCAAATCAAGAAGTTCCTAACGGAGCGGGGGGTAAAAGTGCGAAAGACCTGGTAGTCTCACAATCTTGGGCATTCCAAGGGGCGTCGACACCTGAGGGCATGTGCCGTTGCAAATATGCCCGGACACCGGAATCGAAGGGAACCGTCCACCGGATCGAGGGCATTCCAAACCCCAGGCCCGCAGGCCCCGTATTCTCAGGGCAGAGGGCCATGACCATCACTGAATAAAGCCCGAGGTCATTCACCCGAACTCTTGCATGGTCAGCGCCGGGACCTGGCTGTCCATACATCAGCCTCGTGGACCCGGCATCGATCCCCGAAGCGAAAACAGACATCCTCGTGGTGTTGGGAAGCCACGTATCCTGCTGATACCTTCGCCGAAAGTTGGAAACGATTTTCGGCGAAGGTACAGGTGCGTTGTCGGGATAGTTCAGCTGGTCCGTGTAAGACCCGGGGATGGGCAAAGGGCAGGGAGAACCACGGCTTGAAATGCTCCACAGCATGGAGTGTATCCAAAATGCTGGAGTTCGCCCTCTTCCGGCCGCCCATCCCGGAGAAAAAACACAAGTTACCGGCGTAGTACATGAGGGTGTTACCCTTTGAGCTTTTGAATGATCTCTTCCACCTCCTTGGATCCTTCCGTGTAAAAGACCTCTTCCGATGGTTCCAGCTCTTTGAGAAGTCGCAAAAACTCACCGGCGTGTACCAGTTCCTCCCTGGAGATGTCCTCGAGGACCTCCTTAGCCAGCTCGTTGTCGGTGGCTTCCGCAAGCTGCATGTAGAGTTGCACGGCCTCGTATTCCGCAGCAACCATGAAACGAATGGCCCGGACCAATTCGCTGTGGGTTACTTTGCGACTCGGGGTCAAATGGGTAAGAGCACTACCAAATTCCGGCATGATACACCTCCTTTATGGTTGTTTGTGGGATTAAGCCACCGCCCGCACGCGTTGCTCTGGCAGGTTTTCCCTTGGGGGGGATCCGGGGCAAGATCGGAACCCTGGTTCCCGCACATTTTCCGCCCTGGAAAAGATGACAACCTCAATCCCGGTGACGCGTGGCGAAAATTCCTGGTTTCCGTGCCGTCAATTCGCACCTTGGGCGGACACACCTTGTTTCGCCCCTGAACCTTATTGAAATCATCGGATAGATCGAATCTTCATGGAGTCAGGTACCGGATCGCATCCATTCGATGGTCCTGGTCAACCCATGGATGAGATCCACTTGCGGTCGCCATCGAAATACTCGCTTAAAGGAAGAGATATCCGCCCTCGAATGGCGGATATCTCCGGCCCGCTCTTCCAGAAACTGCAGGACCGACGGGCTCTTCGTCAACTCCTGAACCAGGACGGCAAGGTCGAGGATGGACGTGCCGATCCCCCGACCGACGTTGTACACTCCTGGTAATAGGGTCGGACAGGAAGCTTCCAGGCCGGCGGCGCGGACATAGCCTTCCACCACGTCGGAAACCTCGATGAAGTCTCTCGTCTGGTTCCCATCCCCGAAGATGGTGATCGGATCCCCCTTCAATGCCATCCGGATGAACCGGGAGATCACGCCGCTGTATGGGCTGGCCGGGTCCTGCCTGGGTCCATAGATATTGAAGCAACGGAGAACGACTCCGATGGAACTCCGGCCGACCTCCTGAGACGCAAGAAATTTCGCCCGGCCGTAGTGGCTCAGTTGCACTGTATTCTCGTCGGTGTAGGTCTCCAGCAGAGGAAGCCTCGAATCGTCCCCATACTCTGCTGCAGACCCTGCAAAAACGAAAGACCGGAATCCATGGGCTTCAGCCTCCCGAAGCAGGTCCACGGTGGCCTTGTAGTTCGTGGCCATGGTCTCCTCCGGATGGTCCAGGGAATAGGGCACACTCACTATGGCTGCCAGGTGGAAACAGCAGCTCAGGTCCGGGTGGCTGGCAAGCAGATCGGAGAGAAGCCCGACTTCCGTCACGGACCTCAGATAGAAGGTAAACCCCGGGTGATCACGAAGGGGAAGAATGTTCTCAGGCTTTCCCGAAAACAGGTTGTCGATGCCCACAACATCGAACCCGAGATCCAGTAGCCTGGCTGCCAGATGGCTCCCCACAAATCCGGCGACCCCCGTGACGACTACGGACGCTCCGTGAGGGTTTCTTGCTCTCATCCCCTGCTCACGTTCTTTCAAGACGGCCCTTCCGCACGAAGGATCTCTTTCCGTGGAACGAAGTGCCGGGCCTTCATTCCCGCGAAGGTCTGGCAGCTTTCCATGCGATCTCGCTTCGAGAATGGTCAATCACCTCCTCGACCAGGTTTCGAATCTCTTCCAGGCTTTCCCCGGACAGGGCTTCGAATCGGAGTACCAGCACCGGTTGTGTATTGGAGGCCCGCACCAGACCCCATCCCTCGGGAAACTCGACCCGGACCCCATCCACATCGATGATGGAATACCCTCTTTCGAGGAATTCTTCCCTGGCCTTTTCCACCAGCCGGAATTTGAGCTCGTCCGGGCAATCCACACGGATCTCGGGTGTTGCAAAGGTTTTGGGGACATCCTCCAGTAGTTGTGGAATGGTTTTCCCCGTTTGGCTCAGGATCTCGAGCAGGCGGCAAGAGGCATAAATTCCGTCATCAAAGCCGAAATACCGATCCTTGAAAAACATGTGGCCGCTCATCTCCCCCGCCAATACCGCGTCCACCTCCCGCATTTTCGCTTTGATCAGGGAATGGCCGACCTTCCACATGATCACCTTTCCGCCGCGCTGCCGGATGTCGTCATAGAGAACCTGTGAGCATTTCACTTCGGAGATGAAGGTGGCACCAGGCCTTCTCGCCAAGATCTCCCTCGCGAAAAGAATCATCAACCGATCCCCGAAGACCACCTCCCCACGATGATCCACAACTCCCAGGCGATCGCAGTCGCCATCGAAGGCGAGCCCCACATTCAACCGCTCCCGCCGGACCAGGCTGATAAGATCGTTCAAGTTTTCGAGGATCGTGGGGTCCGGTTCGTGATTGGGGAAGTTGCCGTCCATATCGCAAAAGATGGGAAAAACCTCGCACCCCAACTGATCGAGAAGGGGAACCACTACCGGGCCGGCCGTGGCATTCCCCGCATCCACACCCACTCGAAGTTTCTTCTCGATGCGGATGTTCCCGAGAATGTAGTCGGTGTATGGCTTGACAATGTCAAAAAAAGCCTCTTTGCCCCGGCCCGAGACGAATACCCCCTCCTCCATCTTCTCTCGCAGCCGCTGAATTTCGATTCCGAAGATGGTGTCGTACCCCACGCAGATCTTGAATCCGTTGTAATCAGGAGGATTGTGACTTGCCGTGATCATCACCCCACCACACCGGTCCAAATGGCGGATGGCGAAATAGAGGAGGGGGGTAGGACACACGCCGATGTCCGTCACGTCCATCCCCGTGGAGATCAAACCCTCCAAAAGCAGATCCCGATAACGCCCCGAGCTCAATCGACAATCCCGTCCAACCACGATCTTGTCCCGGCCTCTTTCCATCATGTGGGTTCCAAAGGCCTTCCCAAGACGTACGACATCCTGATCCTCGATTTCCTTTCCCACAATTCCCCGAATGTCGTATTCTCGAAAAACTTTCGGTTCCACAGATCTCCTCCTGAATGCCGATACCGAAGCCCTGGGATATCCAGGCCAAATCCGGGCCCTATAGATAATTCGATCTTCAAGGTAGGTGGTCCAAAGGAAAACTTCCTGCCGGACAAAACTCCACCTCGATCCAAGCAACCACACTTTTCCCCGTGGTCCGTGTTTGGGCGAAAAGCTCGCCGGCAAGGGCGCAAAGCACCCTCTTTTCTTTCTCGGCCCAGGGTAGTCCTTGCGGGATCGGTGAATGTTCGAAAATCAGTGGATCGAGAACTCACAATGAGGTATTGATGCTTGGCGGAAACAGCCTGTGCGAACAGCACAAAGGGTTGTGCCCCCAGAAGTGAATGTTGAATTGTGCCGTACTGTACTTGGATGAACCCCCGCCGTCCCGAGACAGCCGCGCTCCCAGAGCCGTTCAACGACCAGAGGTTCCCCGCGGGGTGCAGACCGTGCAGGAGCCCATGTCGCAAGACTCTCGGTGGTTACAAGTGGGAAGGGGAACTCCCAATGAGGGAATAGCCGAAAGCCTCTCGCTCTCAGTGGTGAGCCTCCTGGTCGCCCTTTTTTAGCTTCAGGCAGGTCATGACGGCCGCAGCCGCCAAACCCAACCCGATCACGCCAAGGGCCCCGTAGAGGGCAAGAAAAAAGACAGCGTGACTTGGATCATACCAGGGGATGTCCCAAGGCAACATGCTGGCAACGCTCCGCTTCAGCCCTACACATAAAAGTTCGGTTATTCCCGACATAGTAAAACCCCCTGAATCATCCCGATCCATACAAATCCCGAGGAACCTTCTTTCACCAACTGCCTGAGTCCTTTACCAAAGGTTTGGTCCAGGGTCAATGTGAAAGTGTGACCACCAGTGGATTTGGTGGGCAGGATACGGAGAGGCGTTGAAAAGAAAAAAGGCTGAAAGGCAGCTCCTTTCAGCCGGGACGTACTCGCCGTAAATGGCTGGGTTCCTGGTTTTCCATGACGGCTCACTCCTTGTACATGACCACCCGCCCGGTGGGATCCGTCGAACACTTTCTCAGAAAATCCCTCATGGTGCAATTGAACTGGTCCCTGTGGGCGAACCAAAAATCCAGGGTCTTCTTTCTGGTCTCTTGCCGGTTGCGTCCGCGAATGAGTATGACCTTCATCCTGTCACCTCCCGATTCTCTCGGCGCACCAAAAGAAAAGCCCGAGCCATGGCTCGGGCTTATCACGACCGTATTCCCACACTCAGGGTTTGAGGGTTCCCCCTCGCGCCCCGGGAACATTCCCGAGCCAGTAAACACTCTGTGCAGCGATTCTAAAAGAGCGCCTTATGCTACTGTCCGTGTCTTCCATTTCTCTTCTCTACCGAACCGAAGTTCAACACACTGAGACCCTTTCGCGCCTCGCATCCCCTTTTCACCATTCTCTGCGGAAAAGTCAAGGAAAATTTGGCGGACTCCTCGTCTGAGGAGGAGCAAGCATCCCATCAACCGGAAGCCTTCCGGCGAGCGCGAGCTCTAGCATGTCTTTTTCTTCGTCATCCCGAAAATATGGAGGATCTCGTTTCGGGCGAAAGGCTGATCTGCAAAAGACTCCGATCGCTGAATGATCCAAGGCCGCTCGCCGCGCGGCATCCATGTCTCAGCGCCTGTCTTGGGATCGGTCGCCCCAACGGAACGACGACCTAAAAGGATTTGTGGTTCTTCTCCGAAGGTGGGAGGTTGAGCGCACATTCACATGGCTTGGTCGTACCGTCGTCTCGACAAAGATTACGAAGAACCGACCGGAACAAGTGAGGGCATGGTGCAGATCAGTATGATTTATCTTATGATTTATCGATTGGCGTCGTCATGAGAAAATTCCAAAACAGGCTCTAAATCTCGCGAAATCCATGAGCAATGGGAATCCGCCGCCCCATTCCAAAGGCCCTGGTTGTGACCCGCAGGATGGGAGGCGCCTGCCGTCGTTTGTATTCATTCCGGTTCACCTGTCGGATCACCCATCGAACCACTTCTTCGTCAAAGCCCCGAGCAACGATCTCCGCCACCGGCAACCGCTTCTCCATATAAAGGGCGAGAATGGCGTCCAGGACCTCGTAGGCCGGCAGTGTATCCTGATCTTTCTGATCCGGACGTAACTCCGCAGACGGAGCTCGAACCAGCGTGCGTTCCGGAATCCATCCATACTCTTTGTTCAACTTCCGAGCCAGTTGATACACCAGTGTCTTGGGGACATCTCCCAAGACGGCCAGTCCACCGTTCATATCCCCATAGAGAGTGCAGTAGCCTACGGCGACCTCCGACTTATTCCCGGTGCTCAGGAGCAGGCGGTTGAATTTGTTAGACAGAGACATGAGAATGGTGCCGCGGAGACGTGCCTGGAGGTTTTCCTCGGTCACGTCGGGAGGCAGTCCGTCGAAGACAGGGGCAAGTACCTCACATGCCTTGGCGAAAAGATCCCCGATAGGAATCACGGAAAAGGAGATCCCCAGCTGTCGGGCCAGTTCCTCTGCATCCAGCAGGCTCTCGGGTGCGTTGTACGGCCCCGGTACGGCTACTCCCATCACCTTGTCCGCCCCGAGAGCAAGGACCGCCACGCAGGCGGTCAGTGCGGAATCCACTCCCCCGCTCAAGCCAAGAACCATTTTTTCGAAACCGCATTTGAGGGAATAATCTCGAAGACCCAGGACGAGCGCTTCCAGGACTTCGGACACCTGGTCCAGATCGCGCCCATGGAAATCCCCCTCGCGGGTTCTGGTATCCACCACGACGAGGTCCTCACGAAAATCGTCTCCGCAAGCCACTACGTTCCCGCTGGGATCAAGGGCCATGCTATGGCCGGGGAATATGAGCTCGTCATTCCCACCTACCTGGTTTACATGGAGAATCCACGCCTTGGCCTGCGCCGCCTGGGTCCTGAGGAGTCGGGTGACCGAAGCCGTTTTTCCCATGTGGAATGGGGATGCGGAAATGTTGACTATTACATTCACGGACGCCTTCCGCAGCTCACCAATGGGGTTGCAACGGTAGAGCCCCTGAGGAACGTATTCGGCAAGATTCCAAATGTCTTCACAGATGGTGATCCCCACCCTCTCCCCTTGGTAATCCACCCAGGTGGTACTCTGGGCCGGCTCGAAGTATCTCTCCTCATCGAAAACGTCGTAGGAGGGAAGGAGCATCTTGTGGGCACAGGCAATCAGCTCCCCGCCCGAGAAGAACAAAGCGGCGTTGTGGTAAGGTTTGCCAAAACCGGATTCGTTTTCTGCCACGGCGCCGCACACGATGCCGATGTCCCGGCTGGCTTCCTGCAAGCGAGGCCAGTGGCGCCTGCTGGCCCTAAAAAAACAAGGTTCGTCCAGGAGGTCCCTGGGCGGGTATCCCGCCAGCGCCAGCTCGGGAAAAACGACCAGGTCGCATTGCCCTTGACGGGCATGGTCGACAAAACGAAGGACCTTTTCGGCATTTCCTGAAAAATCCCCTACATACGGATTGATTTGAGCCAGAGCCACTCGCA